>NZ_SMKP01000020.1:0-83491 GCF_004349015.1 Nonomuraea diastatica | reverse complement strand
ACCCCATCGAGATCCCCGCCCAGGAGATGTACGGCGAGCAGTTCGACATCCCGGCCCCCGACGAGCTGATCTTCATCAGCTCGTTCACCGGCGGCGAGGTGTTCCGCAGCGGCTGCACCTTCCGCCGCGGCAACGGCAAGATCTTCTACTTCAGCCCCGGCGACCAGGACTACCCGGTCTACCACCACCCGGACGTGCTGCACGTCATCGCCAACGGAGCCGAATGGGCGGCCGCCGACCCGTCACGGCGCGAGTTGCCGGCCCTGCTCCGCTCCGAGGCGGGCGACCTCGACACCGGGCGCGGCCACCGGGGCGCGACGCACGACAAGGAAGGCGCCGAATGAGCACCGCCGCCGGCCCGGCACGGCCGCTCCGCGTGGTCCAGGTCGGAGCGGGCGCGATGGGCCTGGTCTGGATGCGCACCCTGACCGCGTCCGACGCCGTCGACCTCGTCGGGGTGGCCGACCTCGACGTCGATCGGGCGCGGGCCGCCGTACGCGCCACCGGCGCCGACGCCAAGGTCGGAGCCTCGCTCGGCGACCTGCTCGCGGACACCGTGCCGGACGCCGTCGTGAACGTCACCGTCCCGGCCGCCCACAACGAGGTGAACATCGAGGCGCTCTTCGCCGGGCTCCCGGTCCTGTGCGAGAAGCCCGCCGCGCCGACCCTGGCCGAGGCGGTCGTCCAGGTCGCCGCCGCCGAGGCGACCGGCCGGCTGCTGATGATCAGCCAGTCCCGCCGCTACTACGCCGCCCTGGAGGAATACCGTCGCCGCATCGCCGAGCTCGGCATGCCCGGCCTGCTCACCACCGGATTCTTCCGCGGCGAGCGCTTCGGGGGCTTCCGCGACGTGATGGAGCAGCCGCTGCTGGTGGACATGGCCGTCCACGCCTTCGACGCGGCCCGATACCTGCTCGGCGCGGAGCCGATCTCGGTCGTGTGCGAGAGCTGGAACCCGGCCTGGAGCTGGTACCACGGCGACGCGGCGGCGACCGCGACGTTCCTGTTCGACGGCGGCACCCGTTACGTCTTCACCGGCTCCTGGTGCGCGGAAGGGCTGGAGACACCCTGGAACGGCGAGTGGCGGGCCACCGGCCCCGGAGGCACCGTGACCTGGGACGGCGAGGACCGCGTCACCTCCAGCACCGGCGGCGCGCCGGAGGTGCCGGCGGGCACTCACGAGGAGATCGCCGGGGCGCTGGCGGAGTTCGTCGCGGCGCTGCGCACGGGCGCGGAACCGTCCGGATCGATCGCCCGCAACATCCGCTCCCTGGCCATGGTGGAGGCGGCGGTGCGCTCGGCGGAGTCGGGCGCACGGGTCCACATCGGCGCGCTGCTGGAACAGGCCCACCGGGACGCGCTGGCCCTTCCCGTCCGCAAGGAGATCCGCGCCCGGCTGGAAGCCTCAGGACCGCGGCCCGGCTGACGGCGGAGCCGACCTACGCCCGCCGTGGGGACGGCGACGCCGACACTCTGGGCCAAGCTGCGCGACGACGACTCCGTCAGAGGCCGCTTCGAGTGGTGGGACGGCGAGTCCAGGGCAGGCGAGTTCGTCACCCCCACCGCCTCGTCGGGCAACGCGTTCTACGCCGGCGTCCCGGCGGGCGCGTACGAGGACGGCTCGGTGATCCGGTGGCGGTGCGCGCCGAGGACGGGAGAGCCGCCGGCGCGTGGGGCCCGTGGTGCGAGATCCGGGTCGACACCACCGCTCCCGGCAGCGAGCCGCTGGTGACCTCCGAGCAGTACCCCGAGAACGGCTGGGGGAGGGGCTCGGCCGCGCCGGGACGTTCACCTTCGACGCGAACGGCGCCACCGATGTGACGGCGTTCCTCTACGGGCTCAACACCGGCCCGGACGTGCGGGCCGACGCCGCCGGCGGGAAGGCGACCGTCCGGCTCACGCCGGACGAGGACGGGCCGAACGTGTTGTCCGTGCGCAGCGTGGACGCCGCGGGCAAGCAGGGGCCGATCCGCAGTTACGTGTTCCACGTCAGGGACGGCACAGGGCCCACCGGGCACTGGACGCTGGACGAGGGCACGGGTGCCTCGACCGCCGACGCGACGGGCCGTACGGCCACCAGTGCGAACTCGTCGGCTTGCAACCACATGTCGCCGTTGTCGGTCCAGATGCCGGCGAACACCTCGACCGAGGTGCGCGTCCCGCTGTCGAGGTGACGGTGAACGGGGTCCACGCGTCCACCGCGCGGAAGTTGACCTCGGCGATCGGCGCGCCTCCCGGCGTTCGTACGCCGAAGAAGCCGTTGTCGTTGTTCGCGGACGTCCGCAGCCGGCCGGTGAGGGTGTAGGTGGTGTCCGGCTCGAGCTCGACCACCTGGTGCAGGTCGTGCCAGCCGCTGTTGTGGCGAATCCGTTGCGGTCGCCGGTGAACCCTTCGAGCGTCAGGTCTCCGTACGGGTCAGCTCCAGGCGTACCCTGGCCAGCCAGGACCCCCAGCCGTCATCCGGCCGGCTGTCGCCGATCCGCAGGTAGAACGTCGGAGACCCGCCCCGCAGGTCGTCGAGGTCGAGCGTGCGCTCCGCGCGGTTGGACCGGTCGCGCACGTCCGCCTCCTCCCGCAGCACGGCCCGCCAGGACTGCTGATCCTCCGACACCTCCACGAGGAAGTGGTTGGCGATGTCCAGCGTCAGCGAACCGCCGGTGACCTGGGCGGGCAGCTCGAACCGGTAGGTGGCGTGGCTGTCGCCGTCGGTGAACCGGGCACGCCCGTCGTGCACCTCGCCGTCGAGCTTGGACCCGCCCGCGTCCAGGAGCCAGGGCTCCTCGGCCGGGGTGCCGGGCGTGAACTCCACCGTGTCGCCGATCAGCGTGACCGCCACCTGCTCGCCGGCGGACCCCTGGTCGGAGGTGGCGGCGAGCCGGATCACGTGGCTGCCGGGACCGGCCGTCGCCGGCGCCGCCACCTCGAACGTCAGGGTCTGGGACGCGCCCGGCGCGACGGGCCCGAAGCGGGCGGACGCGGGCCGGACGGTCCAGCCCTCCGGTCCCGTGGCGGTGAGCCGGCCACCGGCGGGCTTCGTGGCGTGGTTGGCCACGGTCGCCGAGAGCCTCACGGTCTCACCTGGGGCGGCGAAGACCCCGGAGCTCTCGATGACCAGCGTCGACGTGGCGGGCGGCTCGGGAGCGAGGAGCTCCACCTCGGCCAGCGAGACCGTCGAGCCGCCGGTGAACCTGATCCGGTAGTGGGTGTAGGCGCTCGGGCTGGTGATCTTGAACGGGCGCGTCTGCGACCGCCACGAGAAGCTCTCGCCGGTCCGCTTGTCGATCGACTTCCACGCGTTGCCGTCCTTGGAGCCCTCCAGGACCCAGCTGGACGGATCCTGGGCAGGCTCGCCCGAGCCGGACGTGAGCGTGTAGTAGCGCGCCGTGCGCTCGCCGTCGAAGGTGTACTGCACCCACTCGGGCACCGTCGCCCCGGTGGCCGAGTCGTTGTCGAACAGCGCGCTCACGTCGGCGTCGCCGGGCGCCGACGCCGTGCCGCGTCCCGTTGTCCCGGGCGGCCCGGTGAGGTCGTGCAACGGCGTGGGGACCCGGTCGTCGCCGGTGATCGAGGGCGGGGCGGCGTTCTTCCCCGTGCCCCAGCGCGAAGGCTTCGGCCCCATCTCGAATACCAGCTCGCCGCCCTTGGCGATCAGATCGTGCGGCAGGTACGTCTTCCCGTACGGCTTGCCGTTGACCTTCACCCCCTGCACGTAGACGTTGCGCGCGCTGTTGCCCGGCGCCTTGATCACCAGCTTCCTGCCGTTCTCCAGGCGCACGGTCGCCTTCTCGAACAGGGGTGAGCCGATCGCGTAGTAGGGGCTGCCCATCTGCAGCGGGTAGAAGCCGAGGGCGCTGAAGATCTGCCAGGCCGACATCTCGCCGTTGTCCTCGTCTCCCGGGTAGCCCTGGCCGATCTCGCTGCCCAGGTACAGCCGCGAGAGCGCCTCGCGCACCTTGGCCTGGGTCTTCCACGGTTGTCCCGCGTAGTCGTACATGTAGGGGATGTGGTGCGAGGGCTGGTTGCTGTGCCCGTACTGGCCCATCCGCACGTCGCGGGCCTCGCGCATCTCGTGGATGATCCCGTTGTACGAGCCGGGGAACAACGCGGTCTCCTGAGCGTCGAAGAACGCGTCGAGCTTGCCGGCCAGCCTGTCCGCGCCGCCGTACAGGTTGGCCAGGCCGCGGCCGTCCTGCGGCACGTGGAAGGCCATGTTCCAGCCGTTCGTCTCGGTGTAGTCGTGGCCCCAGTCGCGCGGGTCGTACGCGCCCGGCTTGAGCCGGAACGACCCGTCGGCGCTCCTGCCCTGGAAGAAGCGGACCGCCGGGTCGAACATGTGCACGTAGTTGAGCGCCCGGTTCCTGAAGTACTCGTGTTCCTCCAGGTAGCGGGCGCGCTTCGCGCCCTTCGACTGTTCGGCCAGCGCCTTGGCCATGTTTGCGATGCCGAAGTCGTTGATGTAGCCGTCCAAGGCCCACGACATGGCCTCACCCGTCGACTCCGTGCTCGTGTAGCCGAGGAAGACGGAGGTGGACAGGCCCTTGCGGCCCACGTGGCGGGTGGGCGGGGCGACCGTGGCGTTCTTGACCGCCGCCTCGTAGGCGGTCTCGGCGTCGAACCCGGTGACCCCCTTCAGATGGGCGTCGGCGAAGGCGACGTCGGAGCTCGTGCCGACCATCAGGTCGGCGTAGCCCGGCGAGGACCACCGCGCGATCCAGCCGCCGTCCTCGTACTGCCGCACGAACCCGTCCACCATCTCCCCGGCCGCTTCTGGCGTGAGCAGCGCGTACGCGGGCCAGGTGGTGCGGTAGGTGTCCCAGAAGCCGTTGTTGACGTACACCTTCCCGTCCGCCACCTTCGCCCCGGTCTCGGTGGGCGTGCTGGGCGGGGTCTCGACGGCCGACTGCACCGCGTGTTTGTACACCGGGGCGTCCGCGGTGCCGGTGTTCTCGAAACCGGAGTTGGGATACAGGAACAGCCGGTACAGGTTGGAGTACAGCGTGACGAGCTGGTCCTGGCTCGCGCCCTCGACCTCGATGACGCCGAGCTTGGCGTCCCACGCCTTCCGCGCCCGCTCGCTGACCTGCTCCAGCGTGTCGGAGGCGCCGATCTCCAGCTCCAGGTTCCGCCTGGCCTGCTCGACGCTGATCAGCGACGACGCGATCCGCATGGTCACCGTGCGCGCGGCGCCCGCCTTCTCCGGTCCTGCGTCGAAGGCCAGGTAGCCGAGCACGTTGTCGCGTCCCTGGCCGGTCAGCTTGCCGCCGCCGGTGACCGGGCGGTCGAAGGTGGCGTAGTAGAACATGCGCGTCGCCCCGGTGGACAGGTCGCTGCGCACGTCGGAATAGCCGGTGACCACGCCGCCGGACACGTCCAGGGTCAGGCCGCCGCTGTTGTTCACGTTGTCGAAGACCAGCTTGGCGGACGAGCCGGGGAACGTGAACCGGGCCAGCGCCGCGTGGTCGGCCGGCGCGATCTCCGTCTTGAGGCCGTTGTCGAAGGTGACCGCGTACAGGTGCGGCTGCGCGACCTCCCGCTCGTGGCGGAAGGGCAGCGCGCGGGCGGTCCTCGACGGGTCGGGCACCCCTTCGGCCGCCGACGGCATGAACTGGAACGTCTGCCGGTCGCCCATCCACGGGCTGGGCTCGTGGCTGGCGGTGAACGCCTGGATCTCGGGCAGGTTCGCCGCGTTGTTGGCCCGGTGGTAGTCGTAGAGCCAGCTGGTCGAGCCGGCGTTGGTCATCGGCGTCCAGAAGTTGAACCCGTGCGGCACGGCGGTGGCCGGGACGTTGTTGCCCCGCGAGAACCCGCCCGTGGAGTGGGTGCCGCGAGTGGTCACCACGTACTCCGAGGGCCGCCGCTCGTCACGCCCGCCACGGCCCTCGTACGGCTGCCGCTTCCGCTCCGTGACGATCTTGATGTCGTCCACCCAGCCGCGGAACCCGGCCTCGCCCACAGGGCTGTCGTAGGCCACCAGGATGCGGCTGATCCGCTTGCCCTTGGCCACCTTGCCGATCTCGGCGCGCTTGAAGTTCCACTGGTCGGCGTAGAGGGTCTTGGACTCACCCTGCTCCCGGGGCGCCAGCCGGACCCCGTGCTGGTCGACGGCCTTCAGATCGCTGAGGTAGGTGCCGTCGCTGAAGGCCAGGTCCACGGAGACGTACGTGCTGGGATAACGCAGGTGGGCCGAGGTGAACTCGGGGAAGACCACGTAGGACAGCTCCGTCCCGGACGTGACCGGGATGTCCACCTCGAACACCTTGTTGGTGGAGTAGCCGCCCTTGCCCGACGTGGTGCCGCCTGCGTACCGGAACGCGCGCAGGCCGGTGAAGCCGGCGCGCGGCCTGGACACGTAGCCGCGGGTAGGGCCGTCGCCGACGTGGCTGCGCATGTCGCTGGGCGGCCTGGTGCCGGTGCGGCCGTCGGACAACTCCCACTCGGCCAGCTGCAGCATGGGGGCGCCGCCGACGCGGGTGACGTTCAGCCGGTAGTGGGCGTGGGCGGTCGAGTTGGTGAACCTGTACTCCTTGCGCTGGAGACGCGCCGAGAACCTCTCGCCGGTCCGGGTGTCCAGGGTCGTCCAGGTCTTCCCGTCCTGTGAGCCCTGGAGTTGCCAGTCGCGGGGGTCGCGCTCGGGTACGTCGTCAGCGGAGGTCAGCGCGTAGTGCACGACCGCGACCGGCTCGGACAGTTCGTACTGCGCCCAGCCCGTGCCGCTGTCCACCAGCCACTTGGTGCTCGCGTCGGTGTCGGCGAGGTTCTCCTTCACCTCGCCGGCGTTGAAGAACTCGCCGCTGACGCTGATCCGGGCGATCTTGTCGGAGATGCCACCCTCGATGCCGCCGGGCAGGGTGCCGGCGACGTTCTCGGCCTTCTTACCGCCCTTGGTGTCGGTCTCGGTGGTGTTGATCCAGGTCGGCTGGGGGTCGCCGGGCTCGAAGGACGAGGCGAAGGCCGCTCCTTCCGCCTGGGCCAGCTTCTGCCCGTCCTGCGCCGCTCGCCGCGCCCGCTCCGCGGACGGAGCCGGCTCGCTCGCCTTCGGGTCGGGCGGCGGGCTGGAGGACGGGCCGGGGGCAGGGGTGCCCGAAGGGCCGGGATTGGGAATCGGGTCTGGACCTTTCTGTGCGGTGGCGCCCGCCGGGCCGTACTGGGTGGTCAGCGCGGCGGCGGCCGGGGCGGAGAGCGCGAGGGCGACGCCCGCGCATAAGACCGCCGTCATGAGGGATCGTCGGCGAGGGTGCTTCATCGAGGGGGAACCTTCCGTGCGTCAGCCGGTACGGGGACTCGGTCGGGCAGCGTCACGAAGGCGGCTGCGTGGGTCGTGCCTTGTCGGGACGGGACGGGGATGGCCAGGGGGGTGCTCACAACGATCGACCAGCAGAGGGATGACAACGTTGTCAACCTGAATCTGTCAAGGAAGTTTTCAGTTCGCGGGCCCCCTGTCAAGAGGCCGCCTCCGGAACCGGGGCGGGCACAGGAAGGTGCGTCGGTGGGAGGCAGGTGGGAGGCCGGCGGGCTCCCACCTGTGACAGCGGATCGGGCGCGCCGAGGTCAGCGCAACTTGGCGACGGTCAGCAGGACCGCGGAGTCCTCCAGCGCCTCGAGACTGTGGCGGGCGTCGGGCACGATGAGCAGGTCTCCGGTGCGCGCCTCCCACGACTCCGCACCGGCCACCATGCGCACCCGGCCGTGCAGCACCTGCACCGTGGCCTCCCCCGGGTTCTCGTGCTCGGCGAGGCACGCGCCCTGCTTCATGCCGATGACCGTCTGGCGCAACACCTTCTCGTGCCCGCCGTACACGGTGTCGGCGGTGTGACCGCCACCGGCGCCGGCCGCCAGATCGGTTTGCTGACGGGCCAGGGCCGCGAGCGAGACTTTCTGCATGCCGCCATTGTCTCAGTTGGGCTATGGTCGGCCGTGTGACGGGACCGTGGAACACCCCACGCAGGCTCATCGTGCTGAGCCTGGTCCTGGTGTGCTCGCTGGTGGCCGGCGCGTCCAGCGTCCGGCACACCGCCGGTGACCCCGTCACCCAGGAGGCGACGACGTGGAGCCCCGGCACCACGGACCACCGGCTGACGGGCCTGCCGCCCCAGCTCTTCATCGGCCGCGAACACCTTGTGCCGGCGCAGGCCGGCGCGCGGCAGGGCGACGCCGCCCATCTCGCGCTGCTGCCCCCGCCGCACGGCTCGGCCGCCGTTGGAGACCCCCAGCAGTTCGGGCACCGCCCCGCGGGGTCACGCAGCCCGCCGCCGATCTAGCCGGTCCTTCCCCGCTGCCACGCACTGCCGCGCCGCGTGGCCCGGCCGTGCGTGCCCGGCTGCCCGCCGGCGCGGCCGTCCCCACGCGGGACACGCCCCTTTCCTTCCTTCCTTCTCGCGTCAAGCAAGGAGCCGAACACCGCCATGGCCGAGCTCGAACCAGCCCGTACCCTCCAGCGCACCCGCCACGGCCGGGTGGCGCTCGATCTGGGCACCGCGCGCACCAGAGCGCTGACGTCGAGCGGGGCCGCCATCGCCGACCGCCCCTCGGCCGTCGTCGCCGCCCCGCCCATCGCCGGCGCCGCCGATCCGGTGCGCCCGATCCGGCACGGGATGGTCGCCGACCCGGGCGCGTGCCTGCGCCTCGTACGCCTCGTGTTGCGGGACGTCCAGACGGCGGGTGACCGCTCGATGGAGCAGGTGGTGGTCGGCGTGCCCGTGGCCGCGTCGCCCAGCGACCGGCGGGCGGTGCGCACCGCGGTCTCCGAGGCCGCCGGGTGCGGGGTGACGCTGGTGGAGGAGCCCCTGGCCGCGGCCGTCGGCGTCGGCCTGGACGTCACAGGCTCGCGGCCGTTCCTGCTGCTCGACGTGGGCGCGGGCATCGTCGAGGCCGTCGCCATCCGCGACGGCGCCATCAGCGACGCCATGGCCATCCAGCTGGGCGCCACGACCGGAGCGGGGCTGCTGCCGTACGTGCTGGACGGCGTCGTCGACATGACGGCCGCGCTGCTGCGCCGCCTGCCCGCCCAGCTTCGCGCCGCCGCGCGCGGCAACGGCCTGACGGTGACCGGGGGCGGCGCCCTGCAGGCGCGGTTGCTGAACCGCCTGGACACCGCCCTGCGCATGCCGGTCAGCACGCCGTCCGAGCCGCAGGACGCCACCGTACGCGGCCTGATGCGGCTGTGCCTGCGGCCCGCGCTGGCCTCCGGCATCGCCGCGCGTGGCCGCTGATCGCCGGGGCAGGGTAAGCCCGTGATCCGACTCGATCGCCTGGTCAACGTGCTGGGCGGATACGGGGTGCGGCTGTGCGGGCGGCCCGAGACACGCTCGGTCCAGCTGCGCAGCGTGGCGATGCCGGACCCCACCGACGAGCGCGTCCAGGGTGACGTGCTGCTGGCGGTCGGCGCCCCGTCGGCGGCCGAGGCGGTCCGGTGGGCGGTGTCGGCGCGGGCCACGGTGGTGCTGGTGCGCGCCGGCGCCGAGGCCGCCCGCGCGGCGTCCTCGGCCGGCGAGAGCGAGGGCGTGGCGGTGATGCTGGTCGACCCCGCCGTGTCGTGGAGCCAGCTCGCCGGCGTGGTGTACGGGCTCGTCCTGGAAGGGCGGGAGACGGAGGCGGGTCGCGGGCCGACGGACCTGTTCGCGCTGGCCGACAGCCTGGCCGACGTGGTCGGCGGCGCGGTCACCATCGAGGACCGGCTGTCGCGGGTGCTGGCGTACTCACGCTCCCAGCAGGCGGGCGACCCGGCCCGGCTGGAGACGATCCTGGTGCGGCAGGTTCCCGACCGGCTGCGCGCGTTGTTCCAGTCCCGGGGGGTGTTCGACCGGCTGACCGCGTCCGACGAGCCGGTGTTCGTCGAGCAGGATCCGGATCACGGGCTGACCGGCCGGATGGCGGTGGCCGTGCGGGCGGGCCGCGAGGTGCTCGGCTCGGTCTGGGTGACCTGCGGCAGCCCGCTGACCGGGGCGCGGCTCGGCGCACTGACCGACGGGGCGCGCACGGTGGCGCTGCACCTGCTGCGCCAGCGGGCGAGTGCCGACCTGGAGCGGCAGGTGGAGTCCGACCTGGCCATCCGGCTGCTGGAGGGCAGCGCCGACGCCGCGACGGTGCTCAGCCAGCTGGGGCTGGCCGGCGAGACGCTGCGCGTCATCGCCGTCCGCGCGCACACCGAGAACGAGCGGCACGCCGCGCTGCTGCTGGCGTTCGAACGGGCCACCACCGGCTTCGGCTGGTCGCGGCCCGGACGCAGCACGCTGCTGGGCAACACGCTCTACACGATCCTGCCCGGCGAGGAGGCCGACGCGGCGCGGGCCTGGGTGTCCGCGCTGGGGTCCGCCCTGCCCGCGCAGGTGAGGCTCCTCGCCGGGATCGGGGCGCCGGCCAGGGCGGCCGAGCTGCCGGCCAGCCGGCAGGAGGCGGACGAGTGCCTGGCGCTGCACGAGACGGGCCCCCGTCAGGCCGCGCCGCCGGCGTACGACGAGTCCTGGGACGACATCCTGCTGCGGCGGCTGCGGGCCGCCGCGCGCACCGGCCGCACCCCCGCCCGCGGGCCGGTCGGCGCGCTGCGCCGGCACGACGCCCGCCACGGCACCCACTACATGGCCACGCTGCGGGCGTGGCTGGAGGCCCAGGGCGATCCCGCCGTCGCCGCGGAACGGCTCGGCGTCCACCCCAACACCGTGCGCAACCGGCTGCGCAAGATCGCTCAGATCACCCCGCTCGACCTGGACGACGCCCGCCAGCGCCTGGCCATGATCATCACGCTGGCGGCCCTGGAGGACGACCGGCCGTTGTGAGGACCGGACAATCCGGCCGGTGCGATTGTCGGCTCCGCACAACGCTGGACGGTCCCGCGCGCGCGATCCTGGGAGAAAGAGCATCATTTGTCCAGTACGGAGGCATGCCATGACCGGCAACGAGCGCATCACCAACCCGCCGCGATCGGCGATCGTGGTGGGCGCCGGCATCGTCGGCCTGTCGACCGCGTGGTTCCTGCAGGAACGCGGCGTCGAGGTCCACGTGGTCGATCGCGGCGGCGTGGCGGCCGGAGCGTCCTGGGGCAACGCGGGATGGGTCGCGCCCGGCCTGGCCATCCCGCTGAACGAGCCCTCCGTCCTGCGTTACGGCCTCAGATCGCTGGTGAACCCGGCCGCGCCGCTGCACGTCCCGGCCACCGTCGATCCGAAGCTCTGGGCGTTCCTGGCCCGGTTCGCCGCCAACTCCCGGTGGTCGTCGTGGACGCGGGCGGTGCACGCGAACCTGCCGCTGAACGAGGAGTGCATCGAGGCGTACGAGGTGCTCACCGCCAACGGCGTGGACGCCCCCGTCGTCGACGCGCCCATCACCGCGGCCTTCCGCACCCCGCACCAGGCCGAGAGCCTGCTGCGCGAGCTGCGCCGGATGGCCGACGCGGGACAGCCCGTCGACCACGCCGTCCTGGACGGCGCCCGGCTCGCCGAGCACGTGCCGCTCGCCTCCGCTGCCCTGCGGGCGGGCGTGCGGATCGACGGGCAGCGATACGTCGACCCCGGCGGCTTCGTCCACGCCCTGAGCAGGGCGGTCATGGCCCGCGGAGCTACCTTGTACGCCTTCGAGGTCGCCGACGTGCGCGACGAGAACAGCAAGCTCACCGTCAGCTCGCGCCACGGCACGTCCGTGTCGGCCGACGCGGTGGTGGTGGCCACCGGCGCGTGGCTGCCGCGCCTGGCCTCCCGTTGGGGGGTGCGCGTCCCCGTGCAGGCCGGCCGGGGCTACTCCTTCACCGTGCCGGTCGACCGTCCCGTGCCCGGCCCGATCTACCTGCCGGACGTGCGGGTGGCGTGCACGCCGTACCAGGGGGGGTTGCGTGTGGCGGGAACCATGGAGTTCCGCGACCCCGACGCGCCGGGCGCCCCCGCCCGGACGGAGGCGATCATCGCCTCCGCCCGCCCGCTGCTGGACGGCGTGCGCTGGGACGAGCGCACCGACGTCTGGGTGGGCCCGCGGCCGGTCACCCCCGACGGACGCCCGCTGGTCGGCGCGACCGCCAAGCGGGGGATCTACGTGGCCGGCGGGCACGGCATGTGGGGCCTGACCCATGGCCCGATCACGGGCCGGCTGCTGGCCGAGCAGATCACCACCGGCAAGCAGCCCGCCGTCCTGCACGAGTTCGACCCGCTGCGCTGACCGGTCCGCCAGGCAGCGCCGTCCGGCCCGTGGCGCCGTCCGCCCCGCTGCGCTGACCGGTCCGCTGCTGACCGGGCGGGGCTCGCTGCGGCGCTCACCGCGCGGTGGTTCAGGCGCTGTCGCCTCTATCCTGAGGGGTGCTGACCTCCCCCCACGGCTGAAGCCCGGGGATGCCACCCCTCGCGGGTTGGATCTTCCTGCTTGACTGGCGACACCCGTCCCGGTCAAGGCGAGGGGCAGGGGGTTGCCCAACGGTCTTACGTGGCCTCCACAGGCTTCGCCTCCCGCCAGCCCGGCGGTAGACCCGGCGGCTCGATTCTCGCCGCCGGGCGAACATGACGCCACCAGTTCGTACACCTGTGCGACATCGTTTTCGGGGCAACGTACCGTCTTGGCAGCGATCCGTCGGACCTTGTGCCGCTACGCGGCGGGTCCGCCTTCCTCCCCCAGGTCCGAAGCCCGGGCTCTGAGAGAGTGAGTACCGTGATGAACGCCTCAACGTATGTCGACCCATCCGAACCGCACGCCGAGATCCCGCTCGCCGGCGGTGACGTCACCGAAGGGGTCGTACGCGTCGGTGACACCGTGCGCCGCCCGGTGGGGTCCAACGCCCCGCTCGTCCACGCGCTGCTGCGCCATCTGGAGGAGGTCGGATTCGCGGGTGCGCCGCGTTTCCTCGGCATCGACGCGGCCGGTCGCGAGGTGCTGACCTTCGTCCCCGGCGAGGTCGCCGGGCGGCCGCGCCCGGAGTGGATCGCCGACGAGGAGCGGCTGGCCTCCGTCGGGCGTCTCGTGCGCGCCTATGACGACGCCGCCGCGGGTTTCGTCGTGCCCGAAGGGGTGGGGCCCGTTCCCGGGTTCACCGAACAACCCGACATGCCGGCCCTGCCGCCCCACCCGCCCGAGGTGGTCGGCCACATGGACTACACCCCGGACAACGTGGTCTTCCGCGACGGCCGTGCGGTGGCACTGATCGACTTCGACCTCGCCAAGCCGGTCACCAGGGTCGACGAGATGTGCAACACGATGTTGTACTGGGCGCCGCTGATGGACCCTGTCGACGCCGACCCGCCGCTGCGGGACGTGGACGCGCTGCGCCGCTGCCGCATCCTCGCCGACGCCTACGGCATGTCGGAGGCCGATCGCGCACGGCTCGTCGAGGTGGCCGTGCTGCGGTCGCGCCGGTCGTGGTTCACGATGCGGCAGATGGCGGTGGAGCACGGCGGCGGCTGGGCGCGCATGTGGGAGGAGGGCGTCGGCGACCGGATCAAGCGGCGCGAGGCGTGGCTGAACCGCAACGGCGCGGTCATCGACGCGGCCCTGAACGCCCCATGACCACACCGGACGCACCCACCTGACCGGACGGGCCGTGAAGCCGGGGTCACATCGTCGGCAGATTCGAGACCTCGGGGCTGGCCGGTTCAAGATGGCCGCGCACGCCCGGCGGCGGATGGACTCGGTCGTCCGGCCCGGCCGGATGGACTCGGTCCTCCTGCTCGGGCGGCGGTGCCGGTGGCCGCGACCGTGACGCCGTGGACGCTCGCGTATGCGATCGAGCGCCCGATGCATGGACCGTCTCATGCCGCGGGCGTCACTATGAGCTCATGTTGGCACTGTCCCTTGTCGCACTCGCGCTGCACGGCGCCCTCGCGGGCCTGTTCTACACCTTCTCCATGTCCGTCATGCCGGGCCTGAACGCCATCGACCCCGCCCAGGCGGAGGCGGCCATGCGCAGCATCAACCGTAAGATCCTCAACCCCTGGCTCTACCTCGTGTTCCTGGGATCGCCGCTGGCGGCGCTGGTGGCCGGATTGCTCGCGGACGCTCCCGCCGCCTTCTGGTTCTTCGCCGCCGCCGCAGTGAACTTCGTCGGTTCGTTCCTCGTCACGGTGGCGATCAACGTACCGATGAACAACGCCTTCGAAGCGGGAACCATGCCGTGGAAGGATTACGCGAGCAGGTGGACCGCGTGGAACACGCTCCGCGCGGCAGCTGGCGTGGTGAGCCTCGTCCTGATGGGTGCCGGCCTGACCGCCCTCTGAGGGACCGAGCGGGCGGGACCGCCCGCGTGAGCGCCGCCCACCCGGGCTCATCCGCGCCTGGCCTGACCTTGCGGGAAGAAATGCCTGACGGGGCCAGGAGAAAATGACAACGTTAAGAGGGCATCGAGGGAATCGATCGCGTATTGCATCCGGAATATAATAACATTATGGTTAATAGATGCTTTCCGGGAGATGCGGCACGGGGTGCTTGATGATGTCCTCCTCGCCCGGCCGCAGCCCCATGAGCTCCTGGCTTCGCTGCCCTGCCTGATGATCCTCCCAGGTCATCGCACGTGAAGCAGCGGACGAGGTTACGCTTGAACGGTTCGTGCCGATGTCATTCTGGCGGGATTGAACGGGGTCATTCTCGGGAGGTGAGATGGCCCAGCGGTTCAGCGAGTTCGAACTCCGGCTCGACGCGGTCCACGGCGTGCACTCTCGATCCGCCGACGGGCACGAGGCGAGCGGTCAGTGGGTGGATGCCGACCTGCTCGCGATCGAGCCCTTGGCCGCGAACGTGTTCACTGCCGGCGGCTCGCCCAAACGTTTGGGCGACGCGATGGAGCGGCTGGCGTTCCCCGGGCGGGTGGCGGAGCATTTCGCCACCGCGTGGCAGCTCGCCAGGCGGAATCATTCAGTGTTGCGGGTTCGGCTGCGGCTGGACGTGAAGCTGGCGCCGTTCCCCTGGGAATTCCTGCGTTTCCGCGACCGCTGGCTCGCCACGCACGCTGATTTCGTCCTCGCCCGGCACGTCGCGCGGGCCGTGGGCGGAAGGCCCGCGGACCAGTTGCCCGACCGGCCCAAGATCCTGGTCGCGTCCGGATCCCAGCAGGAGGGGCCGATCCAGGTCGGCGAGATCCATCAGCTGCTCAACACCAGGCACTACGAAGTGCTGGAACCGCTGGAGGACTGCGAGCTGCGGGACCTCGACCAGGCGCTGGTCAGAGACCGGCCGCACATCCTGCATCTCATCGCTCACGGGCGCGTCCGCGATGGCCAGGGCGAGATCGCCCTGTCGCACCGGGGCGACAGCACCCACTGGCACACCGCGGACCAGCTGGCGACGGTCTTCGACCGCTGGCAGCCCGAGCTGGTCCTGCTGCACACGTGTGACAGCGCGGCCCGCCCTCGCGGCGAAGCATCCGATGGCGAACAGCACGTGAGCGTCACGGACGCCATGGCGGCCAAGGGGCCACTCCGCGTCGTCGGGATGAGCGCCCCGATCTCCAACGAGGTCGCCGTGGCCTTCTCCAACGAGTTCTACCGTGAGCTGACGAGGACGGGCGCCACCATCGAGTACGCCGTCCAGCTGGCCAGGAGAGGGCTGGGGCGCGAGTTCGGCTTCACCCGCCCGTGGTTCGGCGTGGCGAACCTCCTGCTGTCGGGGGCGGCCGAGCACCCTCCGGCGCCTGAGACCGGGCCGGACGACCTGGTCGTTTCCCAGGCTCCGCGCGTCCGGCACAACCTGCGGCAGCGCGACTACACCACCTTCGTGGGCCGTGACCGGGAGCTACGCCAGCTGAGCAACCTGCTTCCGCCGGACTCCAGTTGCCCGGTCATCGGGGTGTTCGGACCGGCGGGTTCGGGCAAGAGCACGCTCGCGCTGGAAATCGTGCACCGCGTGATCGAGGCGCCCAAGCCCGCGTTCGACACCGTGATCTGGGTGAGCGCGCAGACGCAGGTGCTCACCAGGGCAGGCGTTCAGCCGCACTCGCACGTCAACGCGCTGGAGGACGTGCTCCAGAGCACGGCCCTGACGATGGGACGTTCGGAGCTGCTGCGGCTCCCGGTGCCCGAACAGGTCGAAAGGCTCCGGCTGGCGATGGTCGACCAGCCCGTGCTCATCGTCATCGACAATTTCGAGACGGTGGACGATCATCGGGTGCTCGAGTTCGTCAGCGAGTTGCCCGCCCCGACACGGGTGCTGCTGACGTCGCGCGAGTTCGTCGAGTGCTCCGATCACATCCGGCTCGGACCGATGGGGGAGTCCGAGGCGATCAGGTTGCTGGAGCTGGAGCTGAGCAGGAGAGGGATCCAGCAGAGCCGCGATCAGAACGAGCGGTTGGCGGCGGCGAGCAACGCGCTCCCGCTCATCATCAAGTGGGTGGTGGGCCACCTGGCCGCCGGGCATGCTCCTGACTCCGTGCTGGCCAAGCTGGCCAGCGGCACCGACGACCTGGCCGCTTACTGTTTCGGCACCTCGGTGGAGTCGCTGCGGATGCGTAACCCCGACGCATACCAGAGCCTCATAAGCGCGTCGGTGTTCGCCGGATCCATGTCGAGGGAGGCCTTCGGCGAGGTCGCCGCGCTCGACTCGCCGCACGTGCGCGATGAGTGCATCGCGACGCTGCTCGGCATGAACCTGCTGGAGCAGACGGGCGAGCGGCTGCGCATGCTGCCCGTGATCAAGCGGCTCATCCTGAAACTCGTCGGCGACGTGGCCGGTCTGGCTGAGCCGCGAACGCGGCAGGTGGCCTACTACCTCCGGTTTCTCAAGAAATACAACCCCAAACAGGACTCCACTCCCGAGACGGAGCCGTTCTGGCAAGAGGTCCACAACATCCGGGCACTGATCCGAGCCCTGCAGACTGAGGGGGCCGACGAGGACGCCGAAGGGGCTGACAAGGATTACGTCAAGCTGTGCGTCGAGTACAGCTCATTCGTATGGGTGCACGGGCTCTGGGCCGAACTGTTCGAGATCGCCCAGAGCATCGGAGTGTCGGGAAGGAAGACCGGCGACTGGGAGGCGGTCGCGAAGGTGGCGCTGGACGCGGCTCTGGCCTACATGGACCGGTTCGACGCCGACGCCATGCGCGAGCAACTGACGCTCGTGCTCGAGATGTTCGAGCACCTGGACCGGATCCCGCCTCAGCTGTATGAGACGTTCTTGTTCTGCCGGGCGGCCGCGGCCGCCATCCGGCGCGACGCCGCCGCGCAGCAGTACTTCGAGGAGGACCTCGAATTCATCGAGAGCATCGGAGAGCGCTGGCGCAAAGCGGGCACGCTGTGGTGGATGGGCGCCTTCAATGCCCGGCAGGGGCGCTGGGAGGACGCGCAACGTTACTTCGACCAGGCAATGGAAATATCGGAGTCGGCGGGAGATCGGCGCACCATGGCGCTGGTCTACGGCTGGCGGCCCGCCGCCCTGTACTTCTTGGGCAGGAAGAACGACGCTTTCGGGTCGATAGCGGAACTGGAGGGCTTCGTGCAGCGGTACGGGCAGCTCACGTCCAAGGGGCAACTCGCCGACAGCGCGGCCATCATCCACCTCGCGGAAGGGCTCGCCCACCTGCAGAGCGGGCTGGCGTACGCGGAGGCGGCGCACGGAGTCTTCCGTGATCTGGGAAGGAAAGAGCTCGCGGCGCACTACGAGGCGGTGGTGCCCGCTCTGCACGAAATCGTCACACGATTGGCAGAACTGCAGCGGAAGGAACCACCGAATGGCTCGACGTGAGATTCTTGAATGGGGTTCGATCGCCGAGCGCTATGCCGCCTGGCTGAACGACGAGGAGAACATTTCGGGTCGGGCCTTCACCGACATCGTCACCGACGCGGTCCTCGACATGGCCGGCGATCCCGCCGGCAAGCGGGTTCTCGACCTGGGCTGCGGTGAGGGATATCTCTCCCGTCACCTCGCGCGGGCGGGTGCCGTTGTGGAGGCCATCGACGGCGCGGGGGAGATGTTGCGGATCGCGCGCGCCCTCTCCGGAGACCTGCCCGTCAGCTTCCGCCAAGGCGACATCTGCGGGAAGCTGCCCTACGATTCCAGCACCTTCGAGCTGATCGTCTGCAACATGGTGCTGATGGACGTCGACGACATAGGCCACGCCATAGCGGAGGCGGCACGGGTTCTCAAACCGGGCGGCCGGCTCGTCTTCTCTGTCGTTCACCCCACGTTCTTCGACGCCACAGGTGAGTGGCGCAGCGAGGACGGGCAGCCGGTCTACCGGCCACGACGCCGCTACGTCGAGGAGTTCAGCTACGTCAAAACCCTGGTCGGGCTCGATCCGCCCGCCCGGCTCACCCATCATCACCGGCCCATCCAGTCCTACGTGCAGGCCGTGCTGGCGGCCTCCCTCGTGCTGTCCGGCTTCGCCGAGACCAGCATGTCCCGGGACCGGCGCCGACCCGAGCTGACGCGTTTCCACTTCACGGCCAACAACCTGGTCATCGGGGCCACCAAACCGGGCGGAGCCGAGGGATGAAGCGCCCCTTGCCGCAGCGCATCGGTGATCTGCTGGGCAGGGCCCGGACCGGACGCGTCGACACCCGTTCCTACTCCGCCGTCCCGGACGATCACAACCTGGACGGTGGCGGGGAGGCGGCGTGGTTCAAGCCCGGGGAGGGCTACTTCGAAGTGCGCGTGAACCAGTTACAACTCGCGTCGGGCCGCGAATGGTTCACCAGATACGACCCGATGGTGCTGATCGCTGTGGACTGCGTCTACGGGAGTAAGCACATCAGCATCCCGTACGTCGTCGGGCCGGCCCTGTTCGAGTCGGCGGGCATGCAGGTGGGGGCCAACGCGATCATCCGCGACATCCGCACGGCGGGTCCCCTGCCGTACCTGGGAAGCCCGATCCGGATCCGCATCGTGCTCTACAAAGTGGTGCGGGAGAATTTGATCTCATCCATGATCAACATCGCGGAGACCCTGTCGGGCGTGTTGCAGCCGTTCGCGCCGCGCGTGGTCGGCGAGTCCCTGAGCGTGGTGAGCAACTCGGTGTTGTCGGCTCTGGAGGCCGTGGTCGGTCTGCAGGACGCGGTGGTGCCCGTGCTGGCGTTCGCCAAGGACTTCGGCGGTGGGAACGAGTCGCTAAAATCCCTTCATATCGCTTTGATGGATCGGCCGTCTGGTGAGCTGACCCCGGATGAGCTGTGGGTCACGAACGGGGAACTGCGCAGCGGCTCATCGCCCGGCAGCCTCTCCAGAATCGTCGACCATGACTTTGTGCACTTCAGCGTCAACGGCAGCCGCTCCCGTGACGACGTCTCGCTGCTCCCGTTCTATTCGATCTGGGAACAGGCGCTCCGGCACGCCCTCGAACCGGGCCATCCGCAGTGGTCGATCGCGAAGTCCCACATGGTGGCGCTCTATTCGGCGATGGCGACCAGCCCTGACCTGACCCGCGGGCAGGCCGGCGAACTGCTCGACGGGTTCGGCGCCGAGTTGCAGCGGCATCGCAAACGTGCCCTCGATCTCGCCAAGCTCGGCGCCAGACCGGACGGCGGCGCGAAGGAGGGTGTCGAGCAGATGCTCGAGCTGCTCGATCTTTCGGAGCACTGATGCCGGGCGAGCTCCTGGTCCTCATGTTCGGTCAGCAGGCGACGGGCAAGACCACGACGGCGCGAGCCCTTGCCAGGCAGCTCGATCTGCCGCTGCACGCCAGCCACGACCTGCGGGCCGCGATGGGGTTCGCCTCCGGCGAGCTCTACCGGCAGGAAATGCGGGACGAGGTCTACGAGAGGCTCTTACGCGGGGTGACGGAGTCTGGTGCGGTGCTGGACGCTTCTTTTCTCCGATCGGCATATCGGGCGGCCGCATATCGTGTCGCAGAACATTCCCGGCTCGTCGCCGTTGTTGTGGAGTGTCAGGCGCAAGTCTCTGACATCGCGTTTCGGACACGTCGTCGGCTCGGCGTGCCGGGCCCGGAAAACCAGGGTGATCGTATGCTGTACTATCGCCTTCGATCCGCCGAAACCGATCCATTGAGACAGGATGGTGCAATCGAGCACCTCCGCTTCGACACGTCGGCGAACACCGTCACCGTGGTCCGGTCGACGAGCCCGGCGACCAAGTGTGTTGAGCGGGTTCTGCGGTCGTTGTCTCTTCTTAGCGGCCCCGGTGGGTGATACGGTTCGATCGCCGGGCATCGACGGCTACGCGCTCTTCGAATAATGGAGGGTATTCCCGTGGAATCGCCGAAATACTCAAGAAGCGACGCGTTCGTGGTGCGTCCCGATGAAAAGGGCGTCATCTACGAGTATCCAAACCAGTCCCATGCGCTTCGCATTTCCTATATGGAGGTCAACGGCCGCCGGCCCGGCGAGCCGGGCAAGGCTTTCCTGGAAGAGGACTGCACGTTCGCGATCTACATCATCGACGGCGCCGGCACGATCTGGATCGAGGGCGAGGAGTTCAAGCTCGGCGCCCAGGACGTGGCCACGGTGCTGGCCGGCAAGCGCTGGTACGTCGAGGGCAACCTGAAATACGTGACGGCGACCACGCCGGCCTTCTACCCCGAGCAGTCCACGATGGTCGACGTGAACCCCGGCTGACACCCCGGGAGGTGGTCATGACTCCACCGGATGCGGACCTCTTGCTGGAGTCCTTCAGCCGTGGCGAACCTCTGCTGCCACCACGCACCGCCTACGTCAACGTCGTCAAACGGTGCAACGCCGGTTGCGGATATTGCGCCGACTGGACCGCGCCCCGTGACCCGCGTCTCGACCCGCCGCTGGAGCAGCTGACCTACCTGTTCGGGGAGTTACGCCGCCTGGGCGTCGGCGATCTGGTGGTCAGCGGCGGAGAGCCGTTCTTACGCCGTGACCTCCCCGCCGTGCTGGAAGCGGCGCTCGGGTGCGGGTTCGAGATCCGGGTGATCTCCAACGGCTCGCTGATCACCCGGGACCACGTGAGAGCCCTCGTCGGCCTGGGCATCACGAAGATAGGCATCTCCATCGACAGCCTGGTTCCTGACCGGCTCATGGCCATCCGAGGGCTGAAGGCCACTCGCGTGCGTCGGACCATCGAGATCCTGGCGGGTGACGAGCGGACCAGGCCACGGGTGTCGCTCTACGTCACCATCACCAGAGCCAACCTCGACGACCTGATCCCCCTCGCCGACTACGCCCGCCGGCTGGGGATCACTGTTCAGTACCAGCCAGTCCACTTCGCCGGCACCGGCCTCGACGACCATATCCTGACCCATTTGTGGCCGGCCGAGCCCGATCTGGCCCGGCTGGACGGAATCATCGCCGAACTCGTCCGCGGGGCGCGGGACGGCACGCTCCCCATCAACAGCCGGCCGGACTTCCTCCAGCAAATTCCCCGCTTCTTCCGCGACCGAACCTTCCATCCGGAACGATGCACGGTGGCCTACACCGATGTCGTGATCGACCAAGACCTCAACCTGCGTCCGTGCTGGTCCATGCCGGCCGTGGCCTCACTCGCGCAACCGGGGTTCGATCTGGTGCAGATCTGGCGAGCCCCCGAGATGCGGGCGGTTCGTGAGGAGATCAAACAGGATCGTTGTCCTGGCTGCCTGTTCAGCTGTCATATGAACAAGCCGCACATCTCGCTGAACAAGGCACGCTCGTGACCGCCTCGTCCCGGAGGCTCCTGCTCGTTCAGCTGTACAGCTCACTACAGCCTGCCGATGCCGAGCCCCTCTCCGTGGCCACGCTGGCCTCCGCGGTCCAGGACCTGACGGAGGTCGAGGTCCGTACGGTCAATCCGGTGACCGACCCACGGGCGGTGAGCGACTTCGTGGCCTTTGTCCGCCGCGAACGGCACGAACTGGTCGGTTTGTCCGTACCCCAGGGCACGTACGACACCGCACTGGAGATCATCGAAGTGCTGCGCGCGCTACGGTCGGCACGGGGCCACCCCGAGGTCCTGCTGGGGCATGCCCTGCCGACCCATCTGCCGGAACGTTTCCTCGGCGTCGACCCGGACGTGCTGATCATCCGCGGCTGGGGTGAGAACGCGCTCCGTGCCTACCTGTCCGGGCAGCCGCGGCATCGGCTCGCCGACGTCGTGTTCATGGAGCGCGGAGAACTCGTGCGTACCCCCGCACGGCCGGACGGCCAGCCGGTGTACCCGCCTCCGCTGCGGGTGGGAGGCGACTATTTCCGCCGGGTCGAGGCCAGCCGCGGCTGCCAGTTCGGCCGGTGCACCTTCTGCACGCGGCCGCCGGGACGGGCCGACCAGTGGAGCGCCACCGCGCGGGAACGGATCGCCGCCGACCTGTCGGCGCTGGCCGCGATGGGGGTGCGCCGCTTCACCTTCACCGACGAGGACTTCCAGCCCGGCACCGGGATTGCCGCACTCGTACGGGACCACGGACCGTTCACCTACACGGTCTCGATGCGGGTGGACACCCTGATGGGACGCAAGGGGGATCGACAGGGGATGACGACCTCGGAAGCGGAGCTGGCCGACTTGTACGACTCGGGTCTTCGCCAGGTGTACCTCGGTGTGGAGACGTTGTCCGGGTCACAGATCCGGCGTTTCGGCAAGCGGGCCACTGCCGACCATTCGATCAGCGCGGTGCGGCGCCTGGTCCGCCGCGGTTTCGACGTGGAGATCGGGCTGATCCTCTTCGACCCTCTCGTCACGCTGGAGGAACTGGCGGAAAGCGTTGACCTGATGCTCTCCAGCGGGTTGTGGCGGCACGCGGGCGCGCCGTTCGGGAAACTGCGGATCCAGGTCGACTCGCCGATGGCGCGCAGCCGCCGCCTCGCACCGATGCTGACCACGATGGATCCCAACATGATGGCCTATTCCTGGGACTACGCCGATCCGCGCGTGGCTCGGGCGTGGCAGGTGGGGCTGGATTGGTGGAACGGGCTGGACCAGGTGTACCAGCTGATCCGCAATGTGGTCAGGACGGGTCGTGACCGGCCGGATCTCCTGCGCGTGGCCACCTCCGCGCTGCTGATGTTGCGCGCGTCGAGCTTCCAGGTGCTCCGGCTCGCGATCGAGAGCATCCGGCAGGGCGGCAGCGGGCTGGAGGCCGACACGGTCACCTCGTTGATCGAGCGGCGGGAACGAGCGCTGTCGGCGGTGAACGCCGCGTTCGGCGAGGGCTCGGACAGGGTGACGACGGGCCGGCTGGTCGAGGAAATTCATAAAGTCGCCATGAAGGACGGAACCGATGGCTGTTGATCCCACCTTCGATGGGTTCGAGGGAATTGCGGGTGTCGATGGTGAGACCACCGGCCGTGACCCCTTCTTGGCGAAAACCCCCGACACCTTGTGGGAGTACGCCATCGTCATTCCCCACGAAGGGGCAAGGCTGGAGCGGGTCTGGGAGTTCTGGCCGGAGGCGGTCGCCGACCCGGAGTTCCTGGCTATGAGCAACTTCTCGCGCCGGCGCCATCCCCTCCTGCGGAGGTGGGGCGTCGCCACCTTGGGGGCCGACGGATCATGGCGGCGGACTTCCCGGCGGGAGGCGGCGACCGAGATCGCCGCGTTGCTGCAGGGCAGGCATATCGTGGGCATCGTCCCCGGGTTTGACGACATGTTCCTCAGGGCGCTTTTATGTGAATACAATCTGCGACCCTCCTATCACTACCATGTCATTTGCGCAGAGGTTCATGTCCGCGGATTCATTCACGGCTGGCATGCGGCGCTGGCGGCCGCCGCTGAACGGCTCGGGAAACCGGCGGCGGAGCTGGTGGCGGAGCTCGCCGGACCGCCGCTGGAGGTGACGCGCGCTCCCTGGGATGCCGACCGGCTGCTGGCCGCGGTGGGCGCCGAACCGCCGCAGGGCATCGAGCGGCACTCCGCGCTGGCCGACGCGCGGTGGGCGTTGGAGGCGTACCTGCTCGCCCAGGCGCCCGGCCCATGGATGCGGTCACCGGGCGGCCCCACCCTGTGACGGCAGCGCCCGGGCGGCCGGGACGTCCGGACGGCGCCGGCCCGGCCAGGGCGGAGCCGGGGTCTTCGCCGACGCGCGAGCGGGCGGTGACCGGAGAGCGCGCGGGTCATTCCGCGCGCAGGCGCAGAGTCTGCATCGGTCATCGTGGCGATGTTCGAGCCGCACGAGCGGGCCAGGGCGTTCGCGGCGCTGGGCGCGGTGCTGAGCGCGGGCAGCGTGAGCGGGCCGCTGCTGGGCGGGCTGCTCACCGAGTACAACCTGGCCGGCCTCGGCTGGCGGGCGATCTTCCTCATCAACGTGCCCGTCGGGGTGGTCACGTTCTGGCTGGCCCGGCGCGTCGTGCCGGGGACACGCTCTCCGCACCGGCCGCGGCTGGACCTCGTGGGGGCGCTGCTGGTGGGCCTGATCGCGTCAGGCGTGATGTATCCGCTGGTGCAGGGCAGGGAAGACGGGTGGCCGGGCTGGATGTTCGCGGTCATGGCGGGTGCGGTGCTGGCCGTGCCCGGGTTCGCGGCCCACCAGCGGTGGCGCCATCGCCTGGACGGATCCGCGCTGGTGCCGCCGGCCCTGTTCGCGCACCGGTCGTTCGTGGCCGGGCTTGTCGTCGCGTTGCTGGTGTTCTCCGGCGTGACCTCGTTCTTCCTGATGCTGACCTACCACCTGCAGTCGGGGCTGGGCTGGCCGCCGCTGCACGTGGCGCTGGTGACGCTCGCCTGGCCGGTCGGGATCATCGCAACCACGCGGTTCGCACTGCGCCGCACGGGGCGCGGGCTCGTCGGCGCCGGGGCGGCGGTCATGGCAGCGGGCGTGCTCCTGATGATCATCTCGGTGACGGTGCTGGGCGCGGAGCTGTCCTGGCCGCACGTCGTGGCCGCCGAGCTGGTGATCGGGCTGGGGATGGGTCTGTGCGTGCCGATCCTGGCGGCCGTTGCGCTCGGCGAAGTGCCCACGGGCGACGCCGGCGCCGGCTCGGGGGTGGTCAACACCGCCATCCAGCTCGGTACCGCCCTGGGGATCGCAGTCGTCGGCATGATCTTCTTCTCGTCGGCCGGCGGCGGCTTCGGCGCGGCGACGGCGACCACCCTCTGGTGCAACGCCGCCTTCTTCTGCGCCGCGGCGCTGGCGACCCCCTTGCTCCCCGGCCGTGGTGTCCGTGAGCCGGATCAGGCGGTGCGCTGACGGAGCCGGGCCATCGCCGGACGGGGGCATCTCGTGATGAGACGCCGGTGATCAGAGTGTGAGGCAGCCCACGAGTGGAACTTCGGGTGGTACGGTCACCGCGCCGACGGGGTCGGCGATGCCGCCGGTGGTGCAGTTGGCCATCACGATGGGGTCGATCCTCGTGAGCGACTCCAGGACGTTGATCTTCGCGGGATCGACGACGGCGTGGGCGGGAGCTGACAGGGTCATGCCGGCGGCGACGGCGATCATCGCGACGGCGGCGATCTTACGAGGGGATGGACGCACGGGGAACCTCCTTGTGAAGGATCACTGTCAGCTACAAACGGTAATAAGGCAAACACATGGTGTACACGGCTGCGACATGAGAAAACACTCATGCGCCGGCCACCCCGCGGTCAGCCGAGCAACTCCAGCACCCGCCCGGCCTGCCGCTCCCACGACCCGGCCGGGTTGCGCGCGGCGAACGGTCCTTCGGGCCCGAGCAGGAGAAACCAGGTGAACGCGATCAGCCGCCGGAAGCCCAGCACACGGGCGCGCTCCGCCCGCGTGAGCCCGATGCGGTCCAGCAGCTGCGCCGCGTCGAGGTCGCCGTCGAGCCGTGAGACGTGCTCAAGGAGATCGCCCAGCTCGAACGCGCGGTCACTGCGGCCGGAGTCCTCCCAGTCCAGGAGCCGGATCCGGCGGTCGTGCGCGTCCCACAGGTAGTTGGCGCGATTGCCGTCACCCTGCCCTAGGACCGGAGGGAACGGGTCGATGAGCAACTCGTCAGGATCCGGGCCTGCCAGCCAGGCCGTCCCTTGCGCGTGCGCCTTCCGCACGACAGGGCCGGCCGCGGAACCGGGCTGCTGCCCGGCGGCCCACGTCCGAGCCTTCGCCACGGCCGTGGCCGGAGTCCACACGGCCGGCCGCATGGACGACACGACCGCGGCGGGCAGCGCTTCGCGCAACCGGCCGAGGGCGTCGGCCAGCGCTCCGACCTGGTCGTCCGTCGTACGATCGCCGCGCAGCGGGATGCCCGGCAGCCGGGTCATCGTCACGCTGGGGGGCTCCGCGTCCAGGGCGGCCAGGACCGGCGCCGGAGCGAGACCGGGCGCGTGCACGGCCAGCACGGTCAGCGCCTCCCACTCCCGCAGGGGCTCCTGCCGCTCCCACGACCGGTAGCGCTTGACCACGACGTCGTCGCGGAGATCGAGGTCGTGGGTGGCGAACCGGCCGCCCGTCGGCCGCCCGTCCCGGCCAGGCGGCCGATCGCGGCGAGCACCCGGAGGTGTCTGCTCGTCCGTCATCGCCGTGATCATACGAGAAACGCGGTCTTCCCCGATCGCCGGGGACGCTCACGACTTCACGGCGCCCGCCATTCCCTCGACGAAGTAGCGTTGCAGTAGCACGAAGAGGATCACGACGGGGAGCAGCGAAATCACGGCCGCGGCGGCCATGCCGCTCCAGTCGACGGAGTTCTCGCCCACGAAGGCCAGCATGCCGACGCTGAGAGTGCGCAGGTCGGGCCGGCTGAAGGTGAAGACGAGCGGCAGGAAGAAGGCGTTCCAGGTGGCGAGGAACGTCAGCAGGGTGACCGTGGCGGTGACGGGCATCGCGAGGGGAAGCATCACGCGGAAGAAGACGGACAGGAATCCCGCGCCGTCGATCACGGCCGCCTCCTCGAGCTCCTTGGGGACGCCGCGGAAATAACCCATGTAGAGCAGGATCGAGGCCACGTGGGCGGCACCGCTCAGCGCGATGACCATGCCGGACAGGGAGTTGAGCAGGCCGAGGCGCTGGGAGATCTCGACGACCGGGATGATGGTGTAGCCGATCGGCACGAACAGGGTCGCGACCAGGACGACCATGATGACCTTCTTACCGGCGAACTTGTACCGCGCGATCACGTAGCCCGCCATCGCGCAGCGCACGACGACGAGCACGACCGTGCAGACCGTGACGATGACGGTGTTGAGCAGGTACTGGCCGAAGCTCGCTTCGGTCCAGGCGCGGGAGTAGTTCTCCCAGATGGGGGTCTCCGGCAGCAGGCTCAGCCCGGAGCTGAAGACCTCGAGCTGGTCCTTGAGCGAGGCCGACACCATCCAGACGAACGGGTACACCCAGAGCAGCGCCCCGATGCCGACGATCACGGCCATGATCCACCATACGAGGCGGCGGCGGATGTGGCCCACCGACCAGCGGCGGCCAGTGGCCGTCTGTGCCGTGCTCATATCAAGCCTCCTGCCTTGCGTGCGGCACGGATGCCGGCGAGTTGCAGCAGCCCGAGCGCGCACACGAACAGGCCGAAGATGACGGCCGCCGCCGAGGCGAAGCCGAGCTGGGGCGTGGTGGCGGCGAAGGACCAGCGGTAGATGTAGATCTCCACGACCTCGGTGCTGTAGAAGGGGCCGCCGTTGGTCATGGTCAGCACCAGGTCGAAGACCTTGAGCGTGCTCTCCAGGGTCAGCAGCGAGATGATCACGGAACGGCTTGAGCAGCGGCATCGTGATGTGCCGCACCATCGACCAGGGGCCGGCGCCGTCGAGCGCGGCGGCCTGGTAGACGTCGTCGGGGATCGTCTGGAGCGCGGCCAGCCAGTAGATCAGCGTCACGCCGAACCACTTCCACACGAAGACGCCGACCACGGTCCACAACGAGTGGGAGGAGTCGCCGAGGAAGTTGATGCCCTCGTCCACCAGGCCGAGCGTGCGCAGTAGCTGGTTGATGGGGCCGTCGGTGGGATCGAACACGAACTGCATCACGACGCCGACGATCGCCGTCGTGGTGACCACCGGCAGGAAGAACGCCGTCCGGAACAGGTTGCGCAGCGGCATCTTCGGCGAGTTCAGCAGCAGGGCGACCAGCAGGGAGAGGATCACCTTCACCGGGACGGCGACGACCGTGAACAGCGCGGTGACCGTGAACGAGTTCCAGAACTGCGGGTCGGCCAGCACGTCGCGGTAGTTCTGCAGGCCGACCCAGGTCTTCTCCGCCTCGAAGCCGTTCCACTCCACGAAGGAGAACCAGTAGCTCGCAAAGATCGGGTAGACGGTGTAGAGGCCGTACAACACCACGGTCGGGGTGAGGAAGAACCAGATCCAGACGTGTGTGCTGGTGCAGCGGCGCCGCGGTGCGGGCGGCCGCCGGCGGGTCAGTGCAGGCGCAGGTCCTTCTCCTGCTTCCCGCCTGGCCTTCAGCCTGGGCAAACTGACCATGACATCCTCTGCGGGTCGTCGTTGTGGGTTGCGGTCACCGCGGGCCTGGTCGTCCGGCCGGGGCGGTGAGCTCCCGCGCCACCTGTGGGTAGACATCGCCGATCTCGGCGCCGAGCAGGCTCCTCAGCTCGGCCCTGACCTGCGCGTACGCCGGATCGGCGGCCAGGTTGCGCAGCTCCGCGGGGTCGCCGCGATGGTCGTACAGCTCGTCCTCGTCGCCAGAGCGGTAGATGTAGCGCATGTCACGGGTGCGGATGGAGGCGTTGAGCGCGTCGCGGGCGGGGTCCCAGCTCGACGGCGGTGTGTGCTCCCCCCACGCCTCGGGCGCGCCGTCGTACAGGCAGGTCTCGGCGGTGACGTGGTCGCGGGTGGGCGCCGCCGACGGGTCGCCGATCATGGTGGCGAAGGAGCGGCCGTCGCGCGGCCGAGCCGGCCAGGGCACCCCGGCCAGCTCGGCCAGCGTCGGGGCGATGTCGACCATGGAGACCAGGTTGCGCACCCGGGCGGGGGGACGGCCCGGGTGGCGGACGAGCAGCGGCACCCGCAGCGTCTCCTCGTAGTGGAGCTCGTGCCCCTTCTCCATCAGGCCGTGCGCGCCCATCATGTCGCCGTGGTCGGTCGTGTAGACGACGATGGTGCGCTCCAGCTCACCGGCGGCGCGCAGGTGGTCGAGGATCCGCCCGACCTGGGTGTCCATGAGCGCGCACAGCCCGAGGTAGTGGGCGATGATCTCGCGCCAGTCGTCCTCGCCGAGCCCGGCGAACTCCGCGGCGAACCTGGACTCGCGCACCTCGCGGGGCAGCCCTGCCGTGCCGGGGGCGAGCGCGGCGGGCAGCTCGACGAGGTCGCGGTCGATGAGCCGGTCGTACGGCGCGGGCACCGCCATCGGGAAGTGCGGCGCGTTGAAGGAGCACACGGCGAGCCACGGGGCCTCCGCGGGCCGTTCGTCGAACGTACGCAGGAACCGCCCGGTCTGCCAGGTCTCCAGAGTGCTCGAGCGGGCTCTGCGAGGTCGCCCGCAGCGGCGCGGCCGGGTCGCGCAGCGCCTCGCGGTCGGCGGCGGTCAGGTTCTGCACGTCGCCGGGATAGAGGTGGTAGCCGTGACCCTCCAGGTAGTCGCAGTACTCCGGGATGTGCCGGCCGCGCTGCCTGCCCTTGATCGTGGACGGGATCGCGGAGGTGTCGGCGAACCCCATCCGCTCGGGCGTGGTGCCCGGCACGTGCCATTTGCCGGTGTACATCGTGTGGTAGCCGGCGTCGGCGAAGGCGGAGGCCACGCTGGAGTCGCGCAGCGCCGGGTCGATGGCCCGCCAGTTGCCCAGCACGTGATGGTGCCGGGGCATCAGCCCGGTCCACAGGCTGGCCCGCGAGGGGCAGCACAGCGGGAAGGGCGTGTAGCAGGCGTCGAGCGCCGTCGAGTCGCCGGCGAGCCGGTCGAGGTGCGGCGTGCGCGCAGCCGGGTTGCCGTTGCAGCCGAGCGTCGACCAGCTCTGCTCGTCGCTCATCAGGATCAGCACGTTCATGGGCTGGGGCACTGCTTGACCTCCGTCCAGGTCGGGTCGCTACGAGCGGTGGCCGCTGTCTGCTTTGAGGTCCTCGTCGAACTCCCTGATCCGGGCGGCGAGGGTGGCGACCAGGTCCGGGTGGCGCGCGCTGAGGTCGTACGCCTCCTCGGGGTCGCGGTCGATGTCGAACAGCTGCGGCAACTCCTCGGTCGCGGAGAAGCCCCTGCCGGTGTAGAAGGGGCCGGGGAGCCGCCTGACGTGCAGCTTCCACCGGCCGCGGCGCACGGCGTTGCAGGTCTCCTCGGCGAGGGTGACCTCGCTCTGCGCGAGCCCGTTCGTGTCGCGGGGGTGGAGCACGTACGGCAGGTTCACGCGGGGCGCGTAGCAGCCGGTGAGCAGCGCCGCCCTGGACGGCGTGCACAGCGGCGAGGCGGAGTACATCGTGGTGAACCGGTTGGGGGGTGTGGGCGGCATCAGCTGTACATCTCCAGCGTGTAGTCCCCTCGCGGCTTCCACTTGGGGAAGACCCAGTCGTCCACGCTGACCTCGGCGCCCTTGGCCTTCGCCGCGGCGATGGCGCGATCGCGCTCTGCGGTGGTCTTGTCGCTGAGCTCCTTGAGCGTCTTGCGGAAGTCGGGAATGTCGCCGGTGAACGCGCCTTGCACGATGTCGCCGAGCCCCGGCTTGATCTCCTTGGTCTCGGCCCGGTACTTGGAGATGCCGTCGGGGTTGCGCAGCACCGGGGCAGGGCTGAGGAACGCCTGCTCGCCGTACCAGCCGATGAGCCTCTTGTACGCTGGGTGGGCGTTGGACTTCGCGACCGCGTCGAGATCGCGCGGCGGCTGGAGCATCGCGTTGGCCAGATCGACGGAGTACGCCTCGGTGGCGAAGTACTCGCCGAGCAGCCGGCCGGCCTCCTTGGGGTGCTTGCAGGTGGGCGAGAGCCAGTACGTGCCCTCCTTCGGCCCCGAGTAGGTGGCGACCTGCATGCCGGCCTCGGGCACGAGCACCGGGCCGACGCCGAGCTTGTCCTTCCACTGCGGCACGGTCTCCAGCGTCGAGCCCGCGGTCCACGGGCCGCTGAAGAAGTACGTCGCCGCGCCGGCCACCCAGCGCCCGCGCGCCACGTCGTCGCTCCAGGACCGCGAACCGGGCGCGATCAGGCCGTCTTTCTGCAGGGACAACATGAACTCGATGGCGTTGACGTAGGCGTCGTCGTGGAAGGCGTACTCGCCGGTCTTGAACAGGCAGCCGTCGGCGCCCTCGAACCCGCCCGCCTGCGCCATCTTGTCGATCTCGAACCCGAGCCGGATCGGCATGCCGATGCACCAGGCGAAGCCGTGGGCCTCGCCGCCGACGCCTTCTGCGTGGCGGCGCACGCCGCGCGGAACTCGTCGTAGGTGGCGGGCGGGGTGTTGGGGTCGAGCCCGGCCTTGGCGACCATCGTGGTGTCGAACCAGTTGACCGTCATGTACTGGCGGATGTGGTAGATCGGCCAGGAGTAGACCTTGCCGTCGAAGGTGTGCATGCCTTCGTACAGGTCGCCCTTCAGCCGCTCCACGGCGGCGTCGCCGAGTTCGAGCGGTGCCACCCAGCCGTCCTTGATGAGCTGCTCGACCTCGGCCGTGATGCCCACGTTGACGTGGATGTCGGGAAGCTGCTTGCTCTGCTTGGCCAGCTGGATGGCCTGGGGGAACTTGGCCGCGCTGACGTGCGTGTATTCGACGGGGATGCCGCCGGGCGACTCGGCGAACTTCTTGAGCAGCGCCTCCTTCGCCTCCTTGCCGCTCTCCTGGGCGTCCCACCACGTCAGCTTGCCGGCCGACCCTCCGGAGCCGGTGCCGCCCCCGCCGCACGCGGCGGCGGCCATCACCCCCATCAGGCCGGTCGCCTGTATGAACCGCCGGCGGCTCAGGGTGTCCATCGCCTCCACCTTTCTCACGGCATGACGCACCCCAAGCAGCCGGGGGCGGGATCGCGAATGACTTGATTTGAACGCGGCGCGACCCTTGACCGTGCTGAAGCGGTCCTGCGAGGTCGCCGAGTAATCGATTTCCAGCAACGTAAACGGCGTCGCACAGCAGTGTCAAGGGCCAGGTGATCCCTGCCAAAACAGGCATTTTCGAGGGGAAATGCTCTCTGGCGTCGACGCGCCGCGGTCACGCCGGCCCGCGGGAATGCGGTCGGCCGGGTCGGGCCAGGGTCAGGCGCAGCGGCCGGCGGCGCGCCCTTCGGCCTCGGTCCGCTGGGCGGCGATCTCGGCCGCGAAGGACGTCGCCAGGCCGGTGAGCCGGGCCATGACGTCGGGCTCCAGGTTGGCCACGTTGTACGCCTCCCCGGGGTCCGCCTCCAGGTCGAACAGCTGGGGCAGCTCCCTGCGATCGGGCTGCGGGTTGCGGTCGATGTGCAGCTTCCACCTGCCCTGGCGCAGCGCGTTCATGGTCCAGTTGTGGAAGAAGTACAGCGCCTCGCGCTCCGGCATCGGCCCGCCGGTCAGCGCGGATGCGATGTCGATCCCGTCGACGGGCCGGTCGTCCGGCACCTCTCCGCCGGCCAGCCCCGCCAGGGTCGGGAGGAGGTCGACGAAGCAGGCGGGCTCGTCGCACACCGACCCCGCCGGGATCCTGGCCGGCCACTGGGCGACGAACGGCATGCGGATCCCGCCCTCCCAGGTGTCGATCTTGCGCCCGCGCAGCCCGCCCGTGCTGCCCTCGAACCAGGGCCCGTTGTCGCTGGTCACGATCACCAGCGTGTCGTCAGTGAGCCCGAGCTCGTCCAGCTTGTCGAGCAGTCGGCCCAGGTGGAAGTCGATGCACTCGATCGTGTCGCCGTACGTGCCGCCCCTGGACGTGCCGCGGAAACCCTCCTCCACGTGCAGCGGGATGTGCGGCATCGTGTGTGCCAGATAGACGAAGAACGGCTCGTCGCCGCCGCGCTCGATGAACTCGATCGCCCGGTCGGTGTACTGCTTGGTGAGCAGCGCCTGCTCCACCTCCGTCCGCACCGGCTTCTCGCCGTCGTACAGGTGCACCGGGTCCATGTCGTTGCTGTACAGCAGGCCGAAGAAATCGTCGAACCCGTGCCGTGTGGGGTTGTGCTCGGGGCGGCAGCCGAGGTGCCACTTGCCGTATCCGGCGGTGCGGTAGCCGCTCGCCTTGAGCACCTCGGGAACCGTGCGCTCCCAGCTGGACAGGCCCTCGCCCTCGTGGGGGAACAACACCCGCGGAAGGCCGACCCGCTGGGCGTACCTGCCGGTCATCAGCGCGGCGCGGGACGGCGTGCACACTGGGGCGGCGGAGTACATGTGCCGGAAGGCGATGCCGTTCTCCGCCACGCTGTCCATCCGCGGCGTCTTCACCACGCTGCCGCCCATCGCTCCCATGTCGCCGTAGCCCATGTCGTCCATGAACACGAGCACCACGTTCGGCCGGTCATTCACAGTGGATCTCCCTTGACGTTCGATTGCGGTTGTGCCTAGTTTCCTAGAAATCGATTACTCGCGCTACACCACGACCATGATTTCTGGAGGCCGGATGTCGGGGTACGGGAAGCAGCGGCCGCCGGACCACCCCCCGGCCGCATCGCGCCCAGAACCCGCTGAACCCGGCCGAGACCACGACCCCCCAGGAGCCTGAATGAGCCACGCCGCGCGGATCCCACGATCCACCCTCGCACGACTCGCCGCCTTAGCGCTCGCCACGACGCCGCCGGCGCACGCCGCGGCCGTCGAGGACGGCCGGCCCGCGCACGACGCGGCCGGCCGGCAGTCCCCGCCCGACCACGGGGACGCGGTGACCGCCCCCGGCATGGGCACAGGACAGATCGCCGACGAGGTCCGAGAAGAGGCGCGCCCCCAGATCGGGGAGAGGGGTCGCCACGAGGCCCGGGAGCATCCCGATGCTCTCAGGCGGTATGACGCGATGGTCGAACTGCCCGGTGGGACGTTCCTCATGGGCACCGACACGCCGTCGCGGCCGGCCGACGGCGAGGGGCCGGCGCGGGAGGTGAGCGTGCGGCCGTTCCTGATCGACGCGTACGCCGTGTCGAACGCGCGTTTCGCCCGCTTCGCCGAGGAGACCGGCTACGTGACCGAGACCGAGCGCATCGGCTGGTCGTACGTGTTCGCCAGCTTCCTGCCGGCCGGGGTCCGCCGTGTCTCGCCCCGGCCTGAGGTGACGCCGTGGTGGTGCGCCGTCACGGGCGCCGACTGGCGGCATCCCGGCGGCCCCGGAACCGGCCTGGACGGCCTGTGGGAGCATCCCGTCGTGCACCTGTCGTGGAACGATGCGGCGGCGTACTGCGCATGGGCGGGCGCGCGCCTCGCCACCGAGGCCGAGTGGGAGTACGCGGCCCGCGGCGTCCTCGCCGGCAAGACCTACCCGTGGGGCGATGAGCTGACGCCGGGCGGCGAGCACATGTGCAACATCTGGCAGGGGCATTTCCCCGTGCGCAACCTGGCCGAGGACGGCTACCGCGGCACCGCGCCGGTGCACGCCTTCCCGCCCAACGGGCACGGCCTGCACAACGTGGTGGGCAACGTGTGGGAGTGGTGCGCCGACTGGTGGAGCGACACCCCGCACCTCTCGGGCCCCGCAGGGCCGCCCGCCAGGAACGCCAAGGTCATGCGCGGCGGCTCGTACCTGTGCCACGTGTCCTACTGCGACCGCGATCTTCGTGATCAGCTTCTCCTCCGCCGACCGCCAGACCGTCGGCGAGTAGCGCACCGATGCCTTGACAGGTTGTGCGGGCCCCTCATAGCCTCCGCTAGAAATCGATTACCCGATATCGGGAATAGTCGAATGTGACTCCTGTGGCGGCGTTCGCCACGATCCTGGGCGGCAGGCGTGCCCGTGCCGGAGGGCACCCACAGCCGCAGCGTGCTCCCCTGCTGCGCGACCCTGGCGCGAACGTGCGCGACGCGGTGTTGTACGGCAGCTTCGGCCAGGGCGTGTGTCACTCCGACGGCGACTGGACGCTGTTCAAGTCGCCCGAGGCCGACACCTAGCTCTCCTACTACTCGGCGTCGCTGTACCGGTCACTGCACCTCGACGGGGCGGTGCCGCCGCAGGGCGCGGGCTACTTCGTGCCCGGCGTCGAGCTGCCGCGGTGGCGGGCGCCCGTCGGCATCCGGCCGCGCGAGCGCGCCAGCATGCTGTTCAACCGGTCGGAGGACCCGGGGCAGGCGGCCGACCGGTGGGACGACGCCCCGGCGGTGCGGGCTCGGGTCCTGCCGCGTTTTTCGAGCGGCACGAGGACTCACCCGTGGCAGGCCCGCGCCAGCTCCAGCACGTGGCCGAGCTGCCGGGGGGTCGGCGTGAGGCGCAGCATCTCGTCGATCTCGCGTTCCGCCCACGCACGGCGCCGCGGCTCGGCGCCGGGGTCGAGCGCGAGGCGGGCCTGGACCAGCACGAAGTTCAGCCGGGAGGCGACCAGCATCGAGAAGTCCGCCGGGTCGGTGATGCGACCGGGGCCGCCTGCGAGCACGTACGCGTCGTACATGCTCCGCATGGCGTCGAGGTCGGCGGCCGGCCCGTCGCAGAACCAGTCGAACAGCGCCCGCGCCAGCTCCCTGCCCGGCGCGGCCGGTCCGAGGTTGTCCCAGTCGACGACCACCAGCTCGCCGGCGGGGCCGGCCGCGACGTTCTCCGGATGCAGGTCGCGATGGCAGACGACGAGGCCGGCGGGATCGGCCGGTCCGACCGCCGCGCCCAGCTCGGGCACCGTGGCCAGCAGCTCGGCCAGGCGCTCGGCCCACGCCGGGCCCGGCACGGACACCTGCGCCCAGTCACCGGCGGAGGGCACCTGATCGTACCAGCGGTCGGGCGGCCCGCCGCCCGGCTCGGCCGTCGCGGCCGGGGCGCACCGGTGCAGGCGCGCGAGCAGCCGCCCGATCTCTCCCGGCGTGGCCCGCGCCGTCGGCTCGACCGGCCGCAGGTCGACCCATTCGTAGAGGCGCAGCCACACTCCGCCGGGCGCCGTCAACAGGTGGCGCCCCTCGCGGTCGGGATGGCTGGCCGGCAACCGCACCCCGGCCTCGGCCGCACACCGCGCGAACGCCAGTTCCGCCTCGATCAGCGCCTCCGACGGCGGCTCGGTGAAGATCTCCTTGAGCGCGTAGCGTTCCGGGCCGACGTCCACCCGCCAGATCTGCCCCAGCGCGCCCCGAGGGCCCGCGGACACCGTGACGTCGCCGCCCCAGCCGAACGCCTCCCTCGCGTGCGCGACCAACTCCTCAACCATGACCGCAACGCCTGTTCACACCACCCAGTATTCACCTCAGCCGGGGAGCGCGTGCCTTCCAGCGGCCGGGCAGGTCGATCTCGCGCCAGGCGGTGGCGCAGCCGGGCGGCCGCACGTCGGCGTGCACCACCACCAGCCGGTCACCGCGCTCCAGCGCCCGACGGACGCGGGCGGGCATCCGCGCCACACCGCGAAGGCGGCGCACAGGCCCAGCGAGGACAGCGCGATCAGGTAAAGCCGCAGCACCGGCACCGAGTCGGTCACCGCCACCACCGGCGCGACCAGCAGCGGGACGCCGCGGGCACGCGGTGCGCTGAAGGGCGCCGGGGGAGCGTGTGCGGCGTACTGGCTGGCGTAGACGGCTTCGTCCCAGCCGATGCCCACCCACGGGGAGCCCATGAGGAGCTGCGGGAGACCGTATCCGATGCTCACCAGCATGAGCAGAACCCGCGGGTGTATTGGCCTGGGGCCCGGTCGTCCGCCACCCCGTACGTGGACGCCCGGAACAGGAAGGAGGCCCAGGAGCGGTACGGCCGCCACGCCTCGGCCAGCCTCCGGTACGCGGCGGGCGGCGCGTCCTCCGGCAGGCCGTACGCCTCGCGCAGGATGGCGAACAGGCGTGGCTCGTCACCGGGGAACGCGTCGGGCGCGCCGGCGCCGCGGATCAGGATGAGGCCCGCGGAGAACGGCCCGACCCCGGGCAGAGCACGGAGCTCGGCCAGGGCGTCCTCAGGGGAGAGCGAGCGCAGGTGCTCGGCGGTGAGCACGCCGTCGAGCGCCGCGCGGGCCAGGCCGCGCAGCCACTCCTCCTTCTGGCCCGGCAGGCCGAGACCGCCGGCGTCCAGCAGGGACACGGGCGGCGGAAAGGCCGCGTACGTCCGCCCGTCCACGGTGACCCCGGCGCCGTAACGCTCGGCGATGCGCTGCTTGAGCCGGGAGGCGATGACCATCGACGACCGCTGCACGATCACCGCCCAGCAGGCCGCCTCCCACGTGCTCCAGAAGCACACCGGCCGCAGGCCCGGACTGCGCCGCTGCAGGTCGCCGAGCACCGGGTCGGCCTCGCCGACCTTGGCGAAGCCGGCGCCGTCGACGTCGAGGGAGAGGATGCGCGCCACCTCGCCCCGGATGTCCCGCCCAGCGGGGCGGGTGGTGGTGACGGCGACCCCGCCGGGCGCGGCCGTCGCGGTCACCCCGATCGGCAGCCAGTCGGCCTCCGGGTTGTAGGCGAAGCGCAACGAGCGGCCGTCGGACGGCAGCGCGCTGGTCGCCGGCCACTCCTCGACGAAGCGCAGCGAGGCGCCGAAGTCGAACGGGGCCTCGGCGGTGAGCGTGAAGTCGTACGTGGTCATGCGCGAATGGTAGGGGCGGCACGCGCGTCCTTCACAGCCGGAACGGGGGCGCGGACGCCCCGCGGCAGGGTGACCGACACCTCGAGGCCGCCTCCCTCCCGGGCCTTGGCGGCGTAGCGGCCCAGGTGGGCGTGGGTGATCGCGGCGACGATGGACAGGCCGAGCCCGTGCCCCTGTCCTGTCCCACCGGCCCGGTCGGGGGCGTGCCTGCGGAACGGCTCGAAGAGCGCGGCCACCGCCTCGGGGGCGACGCGCGCGCCGCTGTTGGCGATGTGCAGTGTCACCGAGCCGGGCCCGGCCTCCGTGCGCACGTCGATCCAGCCGCCTTCGGCGTTGTGCAGGACCGCGTTCTCGACGAGGTTGCCGGCCAGCCGTTCCAGCAGCACGGGATCGCCCGACAGGGGAGTGGGGGCGAGCGCGTGCGCGAGCCGCAGGCCCTTGAGCTCGATGTCGCCCGCCGCCTCGGCGAGGGCGTCCCGCACGGCCGCCGCGAGGTCGACGGGATCGTAGCGCTCGATCCCGCGCTCGCTGCGGGCGAGGGTGAGCAGGCTGGCGATGAGATGCTCGTGGCGCCGGGTCGCGGCGCGGATCCGCCGGGCCATGGTCAGCAGCGACTCCAGTGAAGGGCGCGCGAGCGCGACGTCGACGGCGGCGCGCTGCACGGTGAGCGGGGTCCGCAGTTCGTGCGAGGCGTTGGCGACGAAGCGGCGCTGCGCCTCGAACGCCGCGGCCAGCCTGCCGAGCATGGCGTCGATCGTGTCGGCGAGCTCTTTCAGCTCGTCGCGCGGGCCGCGCAGGTTGATGCGCTCGTCGAGGTTGTGCGTCGACAACCGCCGCGCGGCCGCGGTGATGTCGCGCAGCGGGCCGAGCACCCGTCCCGCCATCACCCACCCGAGCGCCGTCGCGACGATCGACACGAGCGCGAGAGCGAGCACGGACTGCGTGAGCAGCTCGCTGAGCGCCTCGGCCCGCTGCTGGGCGAGCGCTTCGACGATCCGTTCACGGATGGATCCGGGATCGTTCGCGTGGGGGGACAGGACGGGCGGATCCGGCCGGGGGACGCCCCGTCCTGTCCCGCGGCCGGGTGCCTGGAGCTGCCGCGCGAACAGCCCGTACGTGATCGTGAGAAGCAGCACGCCGACCGCCACGAACAACCCGCCGTAGAGCACGGTCAGGCGCAGCCGGATGGTGGCGGCGGGACGTAGCCGAGCGATCGACCCCACCGCCGTCATGGCCGGCCGATCCGGTAGCCCGCGCCGGGCACGGTGTCGATGACGCCCGGCTCGCCGAGCTTGCGGCGCAGGCGCATCATCGTGACCCTGACGGTGTTGGTGAACGGGTCGGTGTGGGCGTCCCAGACCCGTTCCAGCAGCTCCTCGCTGGTGACGACGGCTCCGCGCGCGCCCAGCAGCACCTCCAGCACGCCGAACTCCTTGAGCGTCAGGTCCAGGCGCCGCAGGGCGCGGGTGGCCACGCGGCGTGCGGTGTCCACGGTGAGGTCGCCGTGCGCGAGCACGGGCGGGAGCGCCGGGTTGGACCGCCGGGCCAGCGCGCGGATCCGCGCCACCAGCTCGGCGAAGGCGAACGGCTTCGCCAGGTAGTCGTCGGCGCCCAGGCCGAGCCCCTCCACCCGGTCGCCGAGCGTGCCCGCCGCGGTGAGCATGAGCACCCGCGGGTGGGCGCCGCCCGCCACCAACTCCGTGCAAACCTGGTCGCCGTGCACGTCCGGCAGGTCGCGATCCAGCACGACGACGTCGTACCGGTTGACCGCGAGTTGCTCCAACGCGCTCGCCCCGCCGAACGCCGCGTCCACCGCCATGCCCTCGGCCCGGAGCCCTTCGAGCAGGATCTCCACCAGATCCGCCTGGTCCTCCACGACCAGCACCCGCATCGCAACCTCCGCCGCGCGTCGCCTCTGCCCCTCCAGCGTGGCGGCGACCCGATAACACGGGCGTAACGCCCGCGGTGTTACGCCCGTGTTAGCGCCGCCGCCGGAGACTGCCTGGCGACCGACAAGGAGGAATCACATGAAATACCTGGTGGCCATCGCGACGGCGGCCGTACTCGTGGGAGGGCTCGGCAGCGCGGCGTACGCCGCGGCGCCGAGCGACACCCCGTCCCCGGCCTTCCCCGCGGGCCCGCCGAGATGGGGCGAGGCGCTGTACGGCGAGATCGTGACGCGCGACGACGACGGCCGGACGACGGTGCGCAACCGCCAGCGGGGCCGGATCACCGAGCTCTCCGGCACGTCGATGACGGTCGGGAGCGCCGACGGCACGAGCTGGACCTGGGTGCTCAACGGCGACACCGAGGTGCGCGCGGATGGGAAGGACGACGCGTCCGTGTCGGACCTCAAGGCGGGCGACGACGTCATGGTCGCCGGCACGCGCGAGGGCGGCACGCGGACCGCGTCCTTCGTGACGAGCCCGCCGCCGGACCTCGGAGAGCTGCGGGAACGCCTGAAGGACCTGCGGAAGGGAGGTCTGCCGCACCCGCGTGGCCTGGACCTCCCCGCGTTCCGGTCGTGACGGCGCCCCCGCGGCGCGGCGGTTCGGCCGTCGCCGCGCCGCGGGGCGACGTCCCGCGAACGGCATGGCATCGTGAGACCAGGACCGCCGAGGGAAGGAGCCCACGTTCCCCATGGCCGAGGAGATCGTGCTGCAGGACACGCCGCATCGCCGGGTGGTGCGCGTGGGCGACACCGTGCGCAGGCCGGTCCAGCCCTGGACGCCGGCGGTCCACGCGCTGCTCCGGCATCTGGAGGGTGTCGGGTTCCCCTACGCGCCGCGGGTGCTCGGGATCGACGAGCAGGGACGCGAGGTCCTCACCTACCTGGAGGGCGAATCCGGGCCGCAGAGCTGGGCCAAGGTGGTCGGCGACGCCGGGCTGGAGGCGTGCGCCCGGCTGTTGCGCGCCTACCACGACGCGGTCGCCGGCTTCGATCCGCCGGAGGAGCTCGTCTGGCACACGGGGCAGCGCGGGCTGGACGGTGGCGCGTTGGTCTGTCACGGCGACTTCGGGCCGTGGAACATCGTCTGGCAGGGCGAGGTCCCCGTCGGGATCCTCGACTGGGACTACGCCCGGCCGGCGGAGCGCCTGCACGACGTCGCCTACGCTCTGGAACACGTCGCGCCCTTCCGCGACGACGCCGAGTGCCTGCGCTGGCTGCGCTACCCTGAGCCGCCCGACCGCCGCCACCGGATGGCGTCGTTCGCCGCCGCCTACGGTCTCGCCGGCGCCGCCGGCCTGGCCGACAGGGTGATCGAGGTCCAGCGGGGCGTGGCCGCCCTGGTCCGCACGATGGCGGAAGCGGGGCACCAGCCGCAGGCCCAGTGGGTCGAGGAGGGATACCTCGACGAGGTGGGCCGCAGGATCGCCTGGAGCGTGGCCAACCGGCCGCTGTTCGACTGACCCGGGAAAGTGCTCAGTTGATGAGCACTTTGGGCGGGAGAATGGGCATCATCGCCGACTGATGGGAGCCACCGATGATGCACTTCGCCGACGCCGCCCAGTGGGAGTCGTGGCTGGGCGGGCACCACGAGGACGACGGCGGAGCCTGGCTGCTGATCGCCAAGAAGGGTGCGCCCGTCGTCTCGGTCACGGCGGGGGAGGCGCTGGACGTGGCACTCTGTTACGGCTGGATCGACAGCCACCGCAAGGCGCATGACGAGCACCGCTTCCTGCAGCGCTACTCCCGCCGCCGCAAGGGCAGCGCCTGGTCGCAGGTGAACGTCGAGCGCGTGGAGGTGCTGACCGCCGCCGGGCGCATGCGGCCGTCCGGCCTGGCCGAGGTGGCCGCCGCGCAGGCGGACGGCCGCTGGGCCGCCGCCTACGCCGCCCAGCGTGACATCACCGTCCCGCCCGACCTGGCCGAGGCGCTGGCGGCCCGGCCGCAGGCCGCCGCCCGCTTCGATGCGCTCGGCAGGACCGGCCGCTACCGGCTAATCCTGCCGCTGCTGAAGGCCAGGACCCCGGCCGGACGGGAAGCCCGCCTTGCCAGGGTGCTCGCCGAGCTGGCATGAGCCCGGCAGAAAGCCCGATGACCTGGGAGAACATTATGGGTTTAGGTCCGGGTAGGGGGCGACCGTAGCCTGAAGAAACGGGGAAACGCATGAGCCGCATCGGAGAATGGCTGAAGAAGGCGGAAAACCTGGCCAGGGGGCACTCCAAACACGCCGACCAGGTGCTCGACCGCGCCGAGGAATACGCCAAGGAGCGCACTGGGCACAAGTACGACGAGCAGATCAGCAAGGGCGCCGACGCGGTGCAGCAGCGCTACGGCGGCGGAGGCGCCGAGGGCTCGGAAGAGGAGCAGCGGAGCGCCCAGCAGGAGCAGGAGCAGGAGCAGGGGCAGCCGGGCCCGCAGGAGCAGCGGCGCAGGCCGCCGCAGGGCTGAGACGCTCAGCTTTCCTCGACGAAGCCGAGATAACGTTCGGCCGAGCGGCGCACGGCCGCAGCGCCGTCCGTGTGGACGACGCGGTTCCACCAGCCGCCGTAGACCCGGTTGAACGTGTACGGCTCCAGCAGCGACAGGGCGCGGCGCACGGTGTGCGGGCGTTCGGGGATGTAGTTGGGATAGCTGTACATGAAGCTCACCCAGCGCCGGTCCTGGACGACCTGGACGATGTCACCCGAGAACAGGGCGCCGTCGCCGCCCGACCAGTGCAGCACCTGGCCGCCCGCGAAGTGCACCCCCGCGTTGATCAGCGTCAGGTCGTCCGCGATCTGGTGGGTGTCGCCCTCCCAGAGGACCACCGCGTCGTCGGGGCGGGCCACCCACTGACGGTCGGCGGCGTGGATGTAGATCGGGACGTCGCCGAAAGCCCGCGACCATTCGATCATGGAGCCGTAGAAGTGGGGGTGGCTGATGGCGATGGCCGTCATTTCGCCCAGCTCTCTGACCGCGGCGATCAGCTGATCGTCCAGGTAGGAGACCATGTCCCACATCACGTTGCCCGCCGGTGTGCGGATGAGGAGGGCGCGCTGACCGATGGCCGTCGGCGGGGCGGTGCCGATGCCCACCACGCCGGGGCCCTCGTCCGCCACGCGTCCGCGATGGCCCTCGTCCGCCAGCCCGTCCAGGGTCGTCCACTGCTGGCCGTTCCACCCCACGTATTGGCGCTCGTCCTCGCAGATCGGGCAGTCGGTGCGCGGCTCGCCGTACTGGACGCCGCAGGTGCGGCATATGGGCAGGTCGGACGGCATCCCTCCAGCCTAGGGCCGGCGGGCCGCGTCCTCCAGGACCCTGCGCGCGTCGCGCTCGAACGACGCCCGTGCCCCGAGCGTGAGCAGGCCACCCACCACCATCGGGATCACCAGCAGGTACATGCCCGACTGCAGCGAGCCGAGCCGGTCCGAGGCGATGCCGACGATGAGCGAGCCGAAGGCGCCGCCCCCCGTGATGAGCAGCTGCAGCACCGCGAAGCCGATGCCCCGCGATGCGGCCGGCACCACGTCGGCCACGCACGCCATCATGTTGGGGATCGCGATCGACATCAGGGAGCAGGCCAGCAGCACGAGTGCCGTCAGCGAGCCGATCGAGTCCATCGACAACGCGAGCGCCAGCACCAGTGAGCCGGCGGTGATGCCGCCGCCGCCCGCGAGCAGCCGGCCGCCCTTGCGGCTGCCGTGCCACTTGCGGCCCAGCCACGAGCCGACCAGGGTGCCCGTCAGCGTGCCCACGACGGTGATCAGGCCGCTCAGCGAGCCGGCGGTGCCCACGCCGACGTCGAAGCCACGCACCATGAGCGTGGGCAGCCAGTAGAAGATGCCGGCCAGGCCGAGGGTGAGGAAGGACAGCCCGACGCAGACGAAGATCAGCGTGGGGATGGCCATCACCTGCCTGAGCTGCTGCCAGAACGGCGGCTTCGGCTCCGCCGCGGGCGTGGCGGGGGCGGCCTCGCCCTTGGCCACCAGCCGGTCCAGCTCGCCGCGGCGCGGCTCGCGCAGGAACCAGACCAGCAGCGCCGTGAGCACGCCGGGGACGACCATGACGAGGAACGCCGTGCGCCACGAGAACATCTCGGCCAGCACGCCGCCGAGCAGCGTGCCGACGCCGCCGAGGTAGGTGGTGACTCGTGTCAGCCCGTACGCCTTGGCGCGGCTGACCGGCGGGTAGTAGTCGGCGAGCAGGCTGCCCGCCGCCGGGTTGTCGATGTTCTCGGCCGCGGCCAGCAGTACCCGCATCAGGTAGAAGATGACGAAGCCGGTGGCCAGGCCGGAGCCGAGCGTGGCGATCGCCCAGACGAAGACGACCACCGCGATGATCCGCGTACGGCTGAACCGGTCGGCCAGGTAGCCGGCGGGCAGCGACACGATCGCGGCGGCCAGGGCTGCGGCCGTCGGGATGGAGCCGGCGGCGGTGTCGCTGAAACCCCATTCGCGCTGGATGAGAGGGAGCACGCCTGACAGGAGGTTGTGCTCGATGCGGTCGACGAGTCCGACGATGAAGAGGACGATCAGCGGCGCCCAGCCGAATGGCGCACGGGCCTGCGCGTCGATGGCGCCGGCGCGTGGCGAGCCCAACGTACCGACCATGCCCAGCCTTTCCCTAGGGAACTCTAGAATCGCGTTCTAGGGCTACGTTCTAGCCAGAGTGGCAGAAGTCACAGCTTTCGTAAATGGGTGATTTCCAGGAAATTTCGTGAGCGGTCGGCTCCGGTACGGTGCTCGCATGGTCAAGGGAGCGTTGCTGGTCGCGGGCACCACGTCCGACGCGGGCAAGAGCGTGGTCACCGCCGGCATCTGCCGCTGGCTCGCCCGCCGGGGTGTCCGCGTCGCGCCCTTCAAGGCCCAGAACATGTCGCTCAACTCGTACGTCACCGCCGATGGCGCCGAGATCGGCCGGGCACAGGCCATGCAGGCGCAGGCCGCCGGCGTCGAACCCGTCGCGGACATGAACCCCGTCCTGCTCAAGCCGGGCAGCGACCGCCGCAGCCAGGTCGTGCTCATGGGCAGCCCGGTCGCGGACGTCGACGCGATGGAGTACGGCGCGCTCAAGGACCTGCTCCGCACTACGGCGCTGGAGGCGCTGGGCAGGCTCAGGAAGCAGTACGACGTGGTGGTGTGCGAGGGCGCGGGCAGCCCTGCCGAGATCAACCTGCGCCGTGCCGACATCGCCAACATGGGCCTGGCCAGGGCCGCGAACCTGCCCGTGATCGTGGTCGGCGACATCGACAGGGGAGGGGTGTTCGCCGCGTTCTACGGCACCGTGGGGCTCCTGGACGCGGCCGACCAATCCCACGTTGCCGGGTTCGTCGTGAACAAGTTCCGCGGCGCGGCCGAACTGCTGGAGCCCGGGCTCGACATGCTCAGACGCCTGACGGGACGCCCGGTCTACGGCGTGCTGCCCTGGCTCGACGGGCTCTGGCTCGACGTGGAGGACTCGCTGGCCCTCGACGGCCGCAGGGTGGCCGCCGGCTCACCGCACGGCCGGCAGACCCTGCGAGTGGCGGTCGTACGGCTGCCCAGGATCTCGAACTTCACCGACCTGGACGCCCTGGCCGCCGAGCCGGGGGTGGTGGTGCGCTTCGTGACCGATCCGGTCGAGCTGGACGACGCCGACCTGGTGGTGTTGCCCGGATCCCGGGCCACGGTCGACGACCTGGCATGGTTGCGCGCGACCGGCCTGGCGGCGGCGATCGGCGACGGGGAGGGGCCCGTGCTGGGTATTTGTGGCGGGTTCCAGATGCTGGGGAGGGAGATCGTCGACACGGTCGAGTCCGGCGCGGGCCGGGTCGAAGGGATGGGGCGGCTGCCGGTGCGGGTCGAGTTCGCGCCGGAGAAGCGGCTCGGCCGGCCGGAGGGCGTCGCGTACGGGCAGCCCGTACGCGCTTACGAGATCCATCACGGCCGGGTGACCGTGGAGGGAGGCGAGCCGTTCCTCGACGGGTGCCGGGCCGGTCACGTCTGGGGCACCACCTGGCACGGCGCCCTGGAGAACGACGGCTTCCGCCGCGCCTTCCTGGCCGACGTGGCCGAACGCGCGGGGCGGGCCTTCGTACCGGCTCCCGGCACCGACTTCGCCCGGCTGAGGGAGGAACGGCTCGACGCGCTCGGCGACCTCGTCGAGCGGCACCTCGACACCGCCGCCCTGCTCCGGCTGATCGAGCACGGCCCTCCCGAGGTGCCCGTCCTGCCCCCGGGCGGCCTCTGATCCCCGGCCGGCGACGGCTTTCGTCGTCACGTGAGCGCCCCGGTCCTGCCTTACCGGGGTGGGGCGCTCACGGTTCGCGGACCGCGCTGCGGACGTTGTCCAGGTCTCCCTCTATCGGGCCGGTTTCGGGCATGGCCGACAGGATGGCCTGCGTCCGGGCGGTGATGAGGTCGATCCCCGCGCGGTCGGTGAGCACGTACAGGTCATTCGCCCGGATGGCACTGATCACGAGGTCGCCGACGGCGTCGGTGGGGACGCCGAAACGTGCCACGGCGGCATCGACCTTGGGCATGAGCTCGTCGATCCTGTCCTGGGCTCGTCTGAGCCCGGGGCCGCCGTGCTGGGCGGCGACCAGGGAGCGAGAGGACCGGGCGATGTTCGAGGCGACACCGCCGGGACACAGGACCGTGACGCCGACGGGATGCCCCGCCGTCTCGAGCTGGTGACGCAGCGACTCTGACAGGCCCACGACGGCGAACTTCGACGAGGTGTACATCGGGCCCACTCCCGCGCCGATCAACCCGGCGGCGGAGGCGGTGTTCACGATGTGCGCGGGCCCGCCGCGGCCGAGCATGCGGGGCAGGAAGGTCTGGACACCGTTGACGACACCGCCGAGGTTGATGTCCAGGGCGAGGTCCCACAACTCGTAGGTCATGTCCGCGGGCCGCTCGGGAAACGCCAGCCCGGCGTTGTTGCACAACACCGTGACCGGGCCGAGCCGTGACTCGGCCTCGTCCGCCACGCGAGCGTAGGCTTCGCGGTCGCGTACGTCGAGGTGGAAGGCGGCCACCTCGGTCAGCTCGGCCAGCTCGGCGGCGGCCTCGCCGAGTGCGGCGTCGTCGATGTCGGCTATGGCGAGTTTGCCGCCCCGGCGGGCGAGGGCGCGGGCGATGCCGAGGCCGATGCCTTGCGCTGCTCCGGTGATGAACGACGTGGTGTTCGGGAAGTCCATGCCCGCACCCTAACACCTAGGTAAAGAGTCTCTACTTTTAGAGACCTTATAAGTTGTGGATGCGTGGGAGCGAAAGACGCTCGGCCGGTGGCTCGCAGCCGAGCGTCTTTCGCGGTCCGGGGCGAGTTCGGCGGCGGCGGCTTCGCGCCGCTCGCGCGATCCGGCCTTCACGACCGGAGGGTCGTCAACGTGGCCAGGCCACCACATCGACGGAGTCGTTCGAGGCGGGCGGCTCTTCCAAGGACCGGCCCGGGAACAGCGGGCGGGGCAGGCCGCCGTCGCGGTCGATCAGCAGGGCGACGCTGCCGGTGGCGTTGACCCATGAGGAGGCGTTGTCGGCGGCGGAAGGGCCGCCGACGCCGCCGGGCATGGGCAGGGCGCGCAGGTCGACGTCGTAGCCGGCGCCTATGCCGTAGGCCGGGCCGTTGCGGCCGTAGTCGCGGTACAGGCAGAGCGTGGCGGGCGGGCACGGCTCGACGGGCCCGAGGTGGATGACGCCAGGGGGCAGGACCCGCGCGGGGGCGGCCGCGGCAGGAAGGCCGAGAGTGCCGACGGTGGCGGTGGCGAGGGCCGCCCCGGTCAGCAGGCGGGCGAGGATGGCGGGACGGGGCATCGTTGGAGCACCTCCGGGAGGAGCGGTGGACTGACCACCCCACCCTTCCGCAACGCTACGTTCATGACCAGATGCGCAGAGTGACAGATCCGCTGCTGTGGTTGCCATCGTGATCTGGCGTGCCGGTTACGTGTGTTCCTCCCCTCGACGAAGGCCGCGCCGATCAGCTGTCCGCGGACGGTCGGCGCACGCTTTCCCGAGAGCCCGTTCCGGGCCTCAGGGAGCCGGCCCGCCGTCCGTACGGGAGCGGGCAGGAACCGTCGGCGGGCGGCATGAGACGCCCCCGATCAGTCGGTGAACGCCAGGCGTACGCCGAAGCCGACGATGACGACGCCGGTCAGCCGGTCGAGGAACTGCCGCACGCCGGGCGAGCGCAGGAACCCGCTCATCAGCGACGCGAACCAGATCAGCGCGACGCTCCACAGCAGCCCCTCGACCACGTGAACCCCGGCCAGCAGCAACCCCATGACCGCGTGCGGCGCCTCCTCCGGGATGAACTGCGGCAGCATGGCCACGTAGAAGACGCCGACCTTGGGATTGAGCAGGTTGGTCATCAGCCCGCGGCCGAACCCCTTCCCGAACCCGACCGCCTGCTGCTCCGGCAGCGCGTGCGCGTCCGCCCTGGTCAGGATCATGCGCAGGCCCATCCACACGAGGTAGGCCGCACCCGCCCAGCGCAGCACCTGGTAGGCCGTCTCCGAGGCGGTCAGCAGTGCCGACAGCCCCGCCGCCGTGAGCACACCCCAGATCAGGGTGCCGAGCTGGATGCCCAGCGTCACGCCCCAGGCCGGCCCCCGGCCCGCCAGCAACGAGGTCCGGAGGATGAGGGCCGTGTCGAGGCCCGGGGTCAGCGTGAGCAGGGCGACCACGGCGGCGAACGATAACACCGATCCTGCGATGTCCATGCTGTCAGGGTAGGAGGAGGAGTTTTCCTGTCGTACGGCGGGCCGCGAGGTCTTCGTGGGCCTGGCGCGCCTCGGCCAGCGCGTAGCGGCGCGAGATGGGGATCGTGAGCTGCCCCGCCGAGATCCAGCCGAACAGGTCGGACGCGCGTTGCAGCAACTCCTCGCGTTGCGCGATGTGGTGCACGAGCGTGGGCCTGGTAAGGAAGAGCGAGCCCTTCCGGTTGAGCGTCTGGGGATCGAGCGGCGGGACCGGGCCGCTGGCGGCGCCGTACAGGGCCATGAGGCCGCGCGGCCGCAGCACCTCCAGGCCGCCGTCGAAGGTCGTTTTGCCGACCCCGTCGTACACGACGTCGATCTTGCCGCGCAGGGCGTCGGTGAAGTCGTCGTAGCGCAGCACCTCGTCGGCGCCCGCCTGCCGGGCCAGCTCGGCCTTCTCGTCGGTGGAGACCGTGGTGTGGACCTTGGCGCCCTTGAGCTTGGCCAGCCGGATCAGCAACTGGCCCATGCCGCCCGCCCCGGCGTGAATTAGCACCTGATCGCCCTCGCGCACCTCGTGGGTGGAGTGGGTGAGGTAGTGGGCCGTCATCCCCTGGAGCATCGCCGCAGCCGCCACGTCGGCCGGCACGCCATCGGGCACCGGCACCGCACGGGCCGCCGGCACCACCACCTTGCCGCTGTAACTTCCCATGACGTCGGCCCAGGCCACGGCGTCGCCCACGGCGAGGTCACGCACCCCTGGCCCCACGGCCGAGACCGTGCCGGCGCCCTCCATGCCGATGGACGTGGGAAGGCTGAGCGGGTAGGCGCCGGAGCGATGGTAGATGTCGATGAAGTTGACCCCGGCGGCGGAGACGTCGACCACGACCTCGCCCTCACCCGGCACCGGGTCGGGGCGCTCGGCGTACTCGAGAACCTCTGGGCCGCCCTGGGCGGAAACGACGATGCTCTGCATCCCCCTAGTCAACTCCTTCACCGCCGCCTGATCCAACCGGCCCTGACCGTGTCGGCGCGATCCTGCCCAAGGACCGCCCCACCTGGGAACGGTCCCGCCAGAGAAGGGCCCAACCCCGTAACGGCCCAACCCAGGACCGGATCCTGAACCCGGTGTGGCCGGACGGTGGGCGCCGGTGTGGCGAGCGCCGTGGTGGCCGGGCCACCTTGTCGGGGCGGCAGGACGTGGTGGCCCCCGGCGCCTGGGTGGTCAGGCTGCCGGTCCTGGGGACACGCTGGCCAGGGCGCCCGCCTCCAGCGCCACCCAGATCGCCCCGTCGGGGCCGACCGTCAGCCCGTGCGGCTCGCCCTCGCGCACGCCGTCAGGCCCGTGGGCGAGATCGTCAGGAAGGCGGGGGAGCGGATGGTGGTCGATGACGCCGTCGATCGTGATGCGGCCGAGGCGGCCGGCGGCCCATTCGGTGAACCAGAGAGCGCCGTCGGGGCCGGTGACGATGGCGTGCGGGCGGGCCTCCCGGTCGGGAAGGGCGAATTCGCTGATGGCGCCCGCGGTGTCGATCCGGCCGACCTGGCCCGCGCCGATCTCCACGAACCACAGCGCCCCGTCGGGCCCCAGCGTGATGCCCACCGGTGCGCTGTGCCCCTCATCGTGGCATTCCTTCGCGGATACCCCCGGCTTCGGCCGGGGGAGGAAACGACGCCCTTGCGGAGCAGGGCAGGGGCAGCCGATACGCCGCCAGGGCGGATCGCATGGTGGACGACAAGGCGCTGCAGGAACGCACGCGCGCGTGGTGCGGCGAGCAGCGCCGCGTCTCCTACGTGCAGCTGGGTCCCCTCCGGCAAGCTGTGCGGGGCGTGCGGCGCCATCGCGGCGAAGCTGCCGCCGAACGTCCGTGAATGGACGTGCGACTGCGGCACCGTGCATGACCGCGATGTGAACGCGGCCCGCAACATCCTGGCGGCCGGGCTGGCCGTGTCTGCCTGTGGAGCTGGTGTAAGACCTCAACGGGAGTCCTCCCGGACGGGGCGGCCGGCGACGAAGCAGGAACCCCTACGGCGCGAGCCGTAGGTCTCCCCCTCGTAACGAGGGGGAGAGAGTCAGGAGCTCGATCTGGTCGCCTCGGAAGCGCCGGGTGAGGGCGCGGTCGTGTGACACCACGACGAGCGTGCCGTCGTACGCGTCGAGCGCCTGCTCCAGCTCCTCGGCCAGCACCGGCGACAGGTGATTGGTCGGCTCGTCGAGCAGCAGCAGGTCGTGCTCCCGCCCCAGCAGCCTGGCCAGCGCGAGCCTGCGCTGCTGCCCGACCGACAGGGCGCCCACCTTCTGGTCGAGGGTGTGCGGCCGGAAGAGGCCGGTGCCGAGCAGGGCCGCACGGCGTTCGTCGGCGTAGCCGAGGCCGTAGGCGTCCAGCACGGTCTGGCCGGGGTCGAACGTGACCTCCTGCGGCAGGAACCCGACCCTGACCCCGGCCCTGCCCTCGACGCTGCCCCCCTCTCCGCCCCGGGCGTGCTCGGCGATGGTCTGGAGCAGCGTGGACTTGCCCGAGCCGTTGTCGCCGACGATGCCCGCCCGCTCGCCGGGGCCCACGGACATGGACGCGTCGACGAGCACGGCGCGATCGCCGTAGGTCTGGGAAACCTTCCGGAGGCTGATCAGGATAGAACTCCAATCGCAACTGATGTAGCTTTAGTGTGGCATGCGGGGGAAGGTTAATGCAACTGGAGTAGATTTTGCAGTCGGACAAGCGTCCAGGAGGGCGGAGCGCGCGCGTGCGCGACGCCGTGCGCCAGGCGACGCTCGCCGAGCTGGGCGAGCGCGGCTACGCGGGCTTGACGGTGGAAAACGTCGCCGAGCGGTCAGGGGTGCACAAGACGACGGTCTACCGGAGGTGGGGCAACGTCGAGGGCCTGATCTCCGACGCTCTCGAGCTGGCCACGGACGAGCCGTGGCCGGTTCCCGACACCGGTTCGATCGAAGGCGATCTGCGAGGCATCGTCCAGCTGGTGCGCACCGGCTTCGACGATCCGGAGCTGGGGCCGGTCTCGTCGGCGTTCGTGGCGGCCGCCATGCAGAGCCCCGACGCGGCGCGGGCGCTGCACGAGTTCTTCGTGGCGCGGCACGAGCAGTCGGCCGACGTGGTCCGGCGGGCGGTCACGCGGGGGGAGCTGCCCGGCCTCGTCGACGTCCGCGAGGTGATCAGGGTCGCGGTCGCCCCCGTCTACTACCGGCTGTTCGTCGCGCACGAGCCGGTGACCGAGCAGGACGCCGACCGCGCCGCCGACGCCGCGCTCGCCGCCGCCCGCGCCGGCGTGCTCTGAGCGCTCAGGTCTCCTTCTGGGCGCGCAGCTCGAAGTCGTCGAACGTCGTCTTCAGCAGTGACCTGCCGTCCTTCGCCGTACGCGCGAACAACCCCACGTAGCCGTTGCCGATCCCGTTGGGGTCGTCCACCTGGTGCACCTGCTGGTCGTTCACCCACATGGTCAGCCGCACCGTCGTCCCCTGCTGCTCGCACGACGCCACGATGCGGGCGGGCTTGCCGGGCAGCCCGTCGACCTGGACCGGCTGGGCCAGTGTGCCGCCGGCGCCGTCGACGATGCGCCGGATCCTGGCCTGCCCCTTGGTGTCGAGCCCGAACTCGTAGTAGGTGTCGTCCTCGTCGGAGTTGTGGCAGTAGACGCCGTATTCGCCGGTGCCCGTCGACCTCTTGACCTCCGAGGTCACGGCGACCACGACGGACGACGGCAACATCGGCGTGGGCGTGGCCGAGGGGTCGGGCGTGGTCGAGGGCTTGGCGATGAGGAAGGGGATGGGCGCCTTCGCCCAGCGCTCCTCGTAGCCCTCCTCGACGTCCAGCCCGTAGGTGCCGTCCGTGCGGTATCCGTAGCTGGAGCTCTGCTCCGGGTCGTAGGTGCCGTTCCAGCCGCCGGTGGTCTGCGTGAAGTCCTCGCGGTAGAGGACGCGCAGGTCGTCGGGCGGCCCATGGGGGCCGAGCAGGGCCCACGCGGTCACCCCGGCGGCCACGACCAGCGCCGTGGCCGCCGCGATCCCGGCGACCAGCTTGCCGTGCCCCTTCGCCGCACCCGGCCGCACGCTGGTGTAGGGGGCGGTGGCGGCCTGCTGCCAGCTCACCTGTACGGTCTGCGCCGCCTGCTCCGGCCCGGCCGACCGCCCGACGAGATGGTCGAGCAGCTGCTGCGCGGTCGGCCGGGCGGCCGGGTCCTTCCGCAGCGCGGCCCCGACCAGCTCGCGCAGGCCGGGTTCGACGGCGTCGAGGGCCGGCTCGGTGTTGAGCACCTGGTAGACGATCGCCGGCAGCGTGTCGCCGCCGAAGGGCGCCCGCCCGCTGGCCGCGTACGCCACCAGGCACCCCCACGAGAACACGTCGCAGGCCGGGGACACCGGATCGCCCCGCAACACCTCGGGAGCCATGTAGCGGGGCGTGCCGACCAGCTCGCCGGTGCCCGTGACGCCGCCGAGCGTGTCGAGCGCCCGAGCGATGCCGAAGTCGATCACCCGCGGGCCGACGGGGGACAGCAGCACGTTGGACGGCTTGAGATCTCTGTGCACGACGCCGGCGCCGTGGATGGCGGTGAGCGCGGTGGCGACGCCGACGGCCAGCGCGTCGAGGCTGGACCCGCGCAGGGGCCCTGACCGGCGTACAGCCTCCTCGAGGTTGGGGCCCGGCACGTATTCGGTGACGACGTAGAGCTGGTCGCCGTCGAGAGCGGCCTCGATCACCGCGGCCGTGCAGAACCTGCGCACCCGCTGGGCCGCGTCGGCCTCCCGGCGGAACCGCATGCGGAACTGCTCGTGCTGGGTGAGCTCCGGGTTGATCACTTTGACGGCGACGCGTTGCCCGGTGGGATCCTCGGCAAGGTGGACCGTGCCCATCCCGCCTCGGCCCAGCACGTTCAGCAGCCGGTAGTGCCCGATCTGGGATGTTTCACCGCTCACGGCGCGCTAGCTTACCGATACCGGCCTGCTCGGCGCAGATCCGTACGGAACCCGTGTGCGCCGCGCGTAGGCCGACGCCGCCACGGCCAGCCCGGTTCCCCACGCGACGTAGGCGGGCACGGTGGCCCAGGAGAACGCCTCCGGCAGGTCGCCCGCGCCGAACGGGACGCGCAGCCGACGCAGGCCGCCTTGCTGGCGGCGCCCAGCGGATGGACCGGGATCCCCGACCCAGGGATGATCGTGCCGACGGCGTCGAGCAGCAGCAGGGCCCCCGACACCACGAACGCGCCGCCCACCGCCCACGCCACGGCGGCGAGCGCCGTCCTGGCCGGACCGGCCGGACGGACGGTCATCATGGCCACGAGCGTCCCCGCCGCCGCGCCGCACAGGGCCACGGCTCCCCACCCGGTGAAGGCGACCAGGTCGGGACCGACCGGTGACAGGCGCTCCGGCATGGACCCGGGTTGCCAGTAGACCCGGAGCCCGCCGTAGAGGGCCACGGACACGAGGGCGAGCCCCGCCGCTGAAAGCTTCCTCATGGCCGCCATCCTGCGATGGCCCCGCCGGCCGCGCCTCCCCATGAGGAGGCGTTCTCTTCCCCCGTACGGGGGAAGAAGGGCCGCCTCGGGGGCGGGGTAAAACGACTTGCGTTTCGGGCGCTGAGAACATATGTTCGAGATGTATAAAGCGCCCGCCTTCCCCCGGGCGGCTCCACATACAGACCAGAGCCGCGGGGAGAAGCGTCTTGAGCAGACTCTATGGCGATCCGATAGAGGTGTGGACCAGAGACGGGGAGCCGACCCAGTTCGTCTGGCGTGACCGCCTCTATCTCGTGCGCCGGATCCTCGACCACTGGGTGGTCGCGCGCGAGTGGTGGAAGACCGGCGAGGGCGATCCGGGCGAGCGCCGGTTCTGGCGGGTCGAGGCGGGCCCCGGCCGCGAGGTGGGCTCCTACGAGCTGCGCTACGACACCGCCGGCAACGGCTGGCTGCTGCTGAGGGCGTGGGACTGATGGCGCCCCCGTTCCCGCACCTCAACGTGTGCTCGGCCTACTCCATGCGCTACGGCACCGCCTTCCCGCGCGCGCTGGTGAGCCGGGCGGCGGAGCACGGCATGGACATCCTGGCGCTGACCGACCGCGACGGGCTCTACGGCGCGATCAAACACGTCCAGGCGTGCGCCGAGGCCGGCATCGCGCCGGTGCTCGGCGTGAACCTCGCGCTCGACGTCCCGGCGCCCAGCCTGCTGCCGGGGCTGCCGCCGCCCCGGCAGCCGGCTGGGCGTCCCAAGACCGGCCCCGGCGCGGAAGACCGCGTCACGGTGCTGGCCCGCGCGGGCGGCTGGTCCCGCCTGTGCCGCCTGGTCACGGCCGCCCACCACGCCGGCGAGCGGGGCGCGCCCAGGCTGACCCGCGAGCTGGCCGGCGAGTGGGCGGGCGGGCCGGGCGGCGACCACGGGTTCGGCGCCGATGACGGGCTCGTGGTGCTGCTCGGCCCCAGGTCCGACGTGGGCCGCGCGGTGGCGGAACGCCGCGACGAGCAGGCGAGGACGCTGCTCGGCCTGTGGCGCGCCGCGGTGCCCGGCGTGGTGATCGAGCTGGTCGACCAGTACGGTTTCCGCGACGCCATCACGGCCGTGCGCATGCTCGGGCTGGCCGAGTCGATGGGCGTGCCGGCCGTGCTGACCAACGCCACCCGCTACCTCGACCCGGCCGACCACCAGGTCGGCGACGTGCTCGACGCGGCCCGCCAGCTCGTCCCGCTGCACCCTCGCCACCTCGACCGCACCACCTCCCACGCCTACCTCAAGAGCGGCAAGGAGATGATGCAGGTCGCGGCCAAGGTCTGCGGCGCCGACCAGGAGCGGGTCGCGAAGTTGCTGTTCACCACCAGGCGGCTGGCCGAGGCGTGCGCGATCGACCCGGCCGGGCTGCTCGCGCTCCGGAACGACCCGCCCAACCTGCACCTGCCCGAGATCGGCCGCGACCCGGTGCCGCTGCTGCGCCACCGCGTCGAGGACGGCCTGCTCACGCGCGGCCTCGACCGCTCGGCCGACGCCAGGCGGCGCCTCGAGGACGAGCTGGCCATCATCGAGAAGAAGCGCCTGTCCGGATATTTCATCGCCGTGGCCGGCATCACCGACATGATCCGCGGCATGGGCATCCGCTGCGCCATCCGCGGCTCGGGAGCGGGCAGCCTGGTCAACTACCTCATCGGCATCGGCGAGGTCAACCCGCTCGACCACGGCCTGCTCATGGAGCGTTTCCTGTCGGAGGGCCGCATCGGGCTGCCCGACATCGACGTCGACGTCGAGTCGGCCCGCCGCCTCGACTGCTACAAAGCCATCTTCGAGCGCTACGGCGAGGCGCGCGTGGCATGCGTGTCCATGATGGAGACCTACCGGGCGCGCAGCGCCATCCGCGACGTCGCCGGCGCGATGGGCCTGCCGCCGCACGAGATCGACGCCATCGCCAAGGCGTTCCCGCACATCAGGGCCAAGCAGATCACCGCGTCGCTGAACGACCTGCCCGAGCTGCGCGAGAGCCGGCTCGGCGACGCGGGGCTGGAGCGGGTGTTCCGGCTGGCGGAGAAGCTCGACGGCCTGCCCAGGCACATCGCGCTGCACCCGTGCGGCGTGCTGGTCGGCAACGCGGGGCTGCGCGACAGGACGCCGGTGGAGCGCAGCCTGCTGGAGTTCCCGATGTCGCAGTTCGACAAGGAAGACGTCGAGGAGGCCGGGCTGCTCAAGCTCGACGTGCTGGGCGTGCGGATGCAGTCGGCGCTGGCGTACGCGCTGGGCGAGATCAAGCGGGTGGACGACGTCGTGGTCGAGCTGGACACCCAGCAAGGGGACGCGTCGGATGTTCAATACGTCCCGCACGACGACCAGGACACCTACGACATGATCAGCGCCGGCCGCACCCTCGGCTGCTTCCAGATCGAGTCGCCCGGGCAGCGCGAGCTGGTCGCCAAGCTGGAGCCGCGCAGGATGCACGATTTGATCGTGGACATCTCGCTGTTCCGTCCCGGCCCGGTCAACTCCGACATGGTCACCCCCTACCTGGAGGCCAGGCACGGGTGGCGCAGGCCGTACTACCCGCACGAGAGGCTGCGGGAGGCGCTGAAGGAGACGCACGGCGTCGTGGTGTTCCACGAGCAGGTGCTCAAGATCATCTCGGTGATGACCGGGCGCGACCTGTCGTTCGCCGAGCTGTTGCGGCGCACCCTGGACACCCCGGAGGGGCGCGAACGGGTACGCAGGACGTTCGTGCCCATGGCCAGCGCCAACGGGTTCGGCGACGCGGCCGTCGAGCGGGCCTGGGAGGTGCTCGACGCGTTCGGGGCGTTCGGGTTCTGCAAGGCGCACGCGGCGGCGTTCGCGCTGCCCACCTACCAGTCGGCCTGGCTGAAGCGGCACCACGCGGCGGCGTTCTTCGCCGGCGTGCTCACGCACGAGCCTGGCATGTACCCACCGCGCGTCATCATCGACGAGGCCAGGCAGTGCGGCATCAGGATCCTGCCGCTCGACGTCAACAGGTCGGGCAAGGACTGGCTGGTCGAGCGGCTCGGGCCGCGCGTGCGGGTCCGCGTGCGCCCCTCGGAGCTGGGCGACGGCCCGGCCAGGCGGCGGGGCTTCCGCCAGGAGGAGATCGGCAAGGGGTACGCGTTGCGGGTGCCGTTCTCGGCGGTCAAGGGGGTGAGCGAGGCGGAGGTCGAGCGTATGGTCGCGGGACAGCCGTACACCTCGCTGGCCGACTTCTGGGACCGCGCCCGGCCCTCCCGGCCCACGATCGAGCGGATCGTCCAGGTCGGCGGCCTGGACGCGCTCCACGACCTGCACCCCGGCGGGCCCCGCTGGCGTCCGGGCGAGCTGACCCGCCGCGATCTGATCGCCCAGGTCGGCGCGCTCGACCGAGTCTCGGCGATCGGCGTGCGGGCGGGCCCGCGCAGGTCCAAGCGCTACGCCGCCCCGCCTTCCCGCGAGGAACACCCGTCCGTGCAGCTCCCGCTCGGTTTCGGCGAGCACCTCTCGCCGGGCGAGCTGCCCGAGATGACGGAGACGGAGATGGTCGAGGCCGAGCTGGAGATCCTGGGCATCGACGTCAGCCGGCACGTCATCAGCTTCCACGACGAGCTGCTCGACGCGCTCGAAGTGGTACGTTCCAGAGACCTCCTCGCCCAGCGCAACGGCGCGGAGGTGCTGGTCGCGGGGGTCAAGGTGGCGACCCAGACGCCTGCCGTGCGCTCGGGCCAGCGGGTCATCTTCGCCACGCTCGACGACTCGACGGGCCCGGTGGACCTGACGTTCTTCGAGTCGGTGCAGGGGCGGTGCGCGTCGATCGTGTTCGGCTCGTGGCTCATGCTGGCCAGGGGAGTGGTCAGGCGCACGGGCGCGCGGGCGGTGTCGATGCGCGCGGTCGACTGCTGGAACCTGGTGGATCTCGACGCGCTCTGGCGCTCCCAGGGCATCGAGGCGGTCCGCGCCGTCATCACCCAGACCCCGGACGACCTCGCGGGGGTCGGGGGCCGCGCCATCGAATATGCCAACGGCTTCAGGCTCTCGCCCTACTCCGACCTCGGCCCGGCCGTCACCGAACCGCCCAGGCGGCTCTGGCACGCCAGCCCCGGCAGCTCAGGCCCGACGGCCGCCTAGCGCTTGCCAACCGGTCCTAGCCCGTGCGTCCGATCGGGGTGGAGCCGGAGGCCGGGTGAGGCTGGGGAGAGAAGGCGCGTACGGTGCCGGGCTCCGCCGACAGGGGAACGCGGGAGTCCCGCTGGAGCCGGGTGAGCTCGCGTACGGTGGCCGCGCACAGCAGGGCGGCCAGCGCCGAGCAGGACAACTCCAGCATCCCCACCCCCGTCAGGTCGAGCTCCGACGAGCCGAGCGGCAGCCGCACGGTGACCAGCGCCAGCATGGCCAGCCAGCTCAGCCACCAGCCCGTCAGCAGCGCCAGCCACCGGCCGCGGCGGCCGGCGGGTGGCCGGGCGCCGCGCCACGCCTCGTCGACCAGCACTGCGGGGGCGATCAGGTTGATGCCGGGGATCAGCCAGGCGGCCGCCACGGGGCCGGTGGCGGCCGAGCGGTCGTTGGCCTGCCTGGCCCGCACGAGCCAGGTGACGTAGGCCGCGGCGACCGCGATGGAGGTGCCCGCCACCAGCATCATCAGCACCGCGAACACCGTCACCGCCCCGACCACGGCCTCCGCGTCGGCCCCGGTCGGCCGGCCGCCGAACGCGGCGAGCTGGACGGCGAGGTCGCGGCCCCGCGCCTGCTCGAAGACCACGAGAGCGCCGAGGGAGAGGACCTGGGCGGCCAAGGTCACCTGTACGGCCAAGGCGGCTCTCGCGGGCGATGCCTGGGTGTGGCGCACGTTGTTCTCCCCCCGGGCCATGCGCTGAGGTTCTGATTCACTTCTATCCCGCCAGCCCGTCGCTTAATCAGCTCACCACGCCGGATTCCCATGCCCACGCCGCGATTTCCACCCGGTTCCGCACGCCGAGTTTGGCGAAGATGCTGCCCAGATGCGTCTTGACCGTGGACAGCGACACGAACAGCTCCGCGGCCACCTCCTGGTTGGTGCGTCCCCTGGCGATCAGGCGCACGACGTCCAGCTCGCGTTCGGTCAGCGGGTCGTTCACGGGGGCCGGGGCCCGCCGGGGCTGGGCCACGTGCTGGAGCAGCCGTACGGTCACCGACGGCGACACCAGCGCGTCACCCGCCGCTGCGGCCCTGACGGCTTCGATCAGCAGCGTGGGCCCGCTGTCCTTGAGCAGGAACCCCGTCGCGCCGGAGCGCAGCGCTCCGTAGACGTACTCGTCCAGGTCGAAGGTGGTGACGATGACGACCCGCAGCGGGTTCTCCACGCCTGGGCCGGCCAGGGCGCGGGTCACCTCCAAGCCGTCGAGCTTGGGCATCCTGATGTCGAGGAGGCACACGTCGGGCCTGAGCCGGCGGGCCTCCGCCACGGCCTCGGCGCCGTCGGCCACCGCGGCCACGACCTCCATGTCCGGTTGTGCGTCCAGAATCATCTGAAAGCCGGTGCGTACCAGTTGCTGATCGTCGGCGATGAGAACCCGAATAGTCACGTACCAACTCTAGAGATCGGCCGTTCGGCCGATGCGGTCCTGGCCGCCCGGCCGATCCGCCGCATCCCCGGCCGCCCCGAAGCTGGACGCATGAACGACGTACTTGTTGGACGAGCCCTGGCCAAGCGGTTCGGGCAGACGGTCGCCCTGGGCGGCGTGGACATCACGGTACGAGCCGGCGAGGCCGTGGCGATCATGGGCCCGAGCGGGTCCGGCAAGTCGACGCTGCTGCACTGCCTGGCCGGGATCATGAAACCGGACTCGGGGGAGGTGCACCTGCTCGGCCGGCGCATCGACGCCATGTCCGAACGCCGGCGCAGCGCGCTGCGCCGCACCCGCTTCGGCTTCGTCTTCCAGTTCGGCCAGCTCCTGCCCGAACTGCCCGCCGAGGAGAACGTGGCGCTCCCGCTCATGCTGGACGGAGTGCCGCGAGCGCAGGCCGTGCACCGTGCACGCGAGTGGTTCGGGCCGCTCGGCCTGCAGTCCATGGAGACCAGGCGGCCCGGCGAGCTGTCCGGCGGCCAGGCGCAGCGCGTGGCCATCGCCAGGGCGCTGGTGAGCAGGCCGGCCGTGGTGTTCGCCGACGAGCCCACGGGCGCGCTCGACCAGCGGACCGGCCACGACACGATGCGGCTGCTCGCGGAGGCGACCAAGCACAACGACGCCTCCCTGATCGTCGTCACCCACGATCCGGACGTGGCCGCGTGGTGCGACCGCACGGTGGAGGTACGCGACGGCCTGATCCTGCCGAGCGGGGTGCGCGCGTGAACCTCGGCCTGACCTGGCGGCTGCTGAAGGGTGGCGGCAAGGGGTTGCTCGGCACCTGGCTCACCCTGGGCGCCGTCGCCGTGTCCACGGCGCTGCTGCTGTTCGCCGTGGCCGCGAACTTCGCCTTCGAGGCCAGAGGCGAGCGCGGCGCCTGGCGCAACCCGGTCCCCGCGACGTCCGGCGCGGTGGCCGTCGAGGCGTCCCGCTACGACTACGTACGCGACCAGGCGATCACCGTCGTCGACCTGGGCGCGCTCGGCCGGGCGCCCGCGCCCCCCGGCATGCCGCGCTTCCCCGCCCCAGGGGAGGTGTGGCTCTCACCCGCGCTGGCCGAGCTGGCCGCGCGGCTGCCCGCGGGCGAGCTCGCCGGCCGTTACCCCGATCCCGCCGGCGTGCTCGGCGACGAGGCGCTGATCCACCCGGACGAGTTCGTCGCCGTCGTCGGCCACGAGCCGGGCGACCTCGCGCTGACCGCGGCGCGCAGCGACGACTGGATCATCGCCAAGCCACCCACGAAGGTGGCCGATCTGGCGGGCACGCCGAGCGAGGACTCGGAGGCGTACCGGATGCTCGCGCTCATCGCGAGCGTGCTCATGGTGGTGCCGCTGCTGGTCTTCGGCGGCGCCGCGGCCAGGCTCACCGTGGCCAGACGTGACCAGCGGCTGGCCGCGCTGCGCCTGGTCGGCGCGACGCCGGGGCAGGTCGTCGCCATGACCGTGGCGGAGGCGATGATCGTCGCGCTGGCCGGCGCCCTCGTGGGGACGGTCGCGTTCGCCCTGGCCGTGCCGTTGCTGGGGGGCATCGAGATGCAGGGCGGCCCGTGGTTCGCCGCGGACCTGTTCCCCGGCCCGCTGATCCTGGTCGCGGTGCTGGTCGCGGTGCCGCTGCTGGTGGGGCTCTCCGCGGTGATCGGGCTGCGGCGCGTCGTGGTGAGCCCGCTCGGCGTGGCCAGGCGGGAGACCCCGCCCGCCATGCGGTTCGTCCGGGTGCTCGCCCTGCTGGCGGTGCTGGCCGTGTTCCCCATGCTGAGCCGGGGTTCCAGCGTCGCGATCGTCGCTGTGGCGATCGGCCTGGCCTTCCTCTGCGTCAACCTGGCCGGCCCCTGGGTGGTCGGCGTGATCGGCAGGATCACGGCCGCGAGCGCGCGCAGGCCCGCCCGGCTGCTCGCGGGCCGGCGGCTGGTGGACGACCCGCGCTCGGCCTGGCGCACGGTGAGCGGCGTGGCGCTGACCGGGTTCGTGGCGGGCTTCCTCGGCCTGCTCAGCCCGGGAGCGTTCGAGAGCGAGGCGGGGCCGCCCCAGCTCCGGGTCACCGCGCCCGCCGGGCAGGCGGCGAAGGTGACCGAGCAGGCCCGCGAGCGGCTGGCGAAGGCCCACGTGCCGGCCACCGTGAAGGCGGAGGACCGGGTCGTCGTCGCGGCTCTGGGCAGCACCGCCGACGCGGCCGCCGTCGATCGGGCGCGCACCGCGCTCGCCGGGCTCGTCCCCGGCCGCACCCCCACGACGAAGACCGACGACCAGCGGTTCGGCGTGCAGATCCTGGCCGACGTCCGCGTGGGCACGATCGTCGTGTTGTCGGTGTCGTTCCTCGTGGCCATCGCCAGCGCGGGCATCACGGCCGCGTCGGCGATCCTGGACCGGCGGCAGACGTACGGGCTGCTGCGCCTGGCGGGCACGCCGCTGGAGGTGCTCGACAGGGCCCGCCGCGCCGAGACGCTCATCCCGCTGGCGGTGATGGGCGGCGGCGCGATCCTGGTGGGGGTGTTCTGCGCGACGCCGTTCATGCTGGGCGGGGTCAGCACGGTGGGTGCGGTCACGCTGCTCGCCTGCGTCGCGGCCGGCTTCGCCGGCGTGATCGGGGCGGGGGCGCTGAGCCGGCCGCTGCTGCGGTCAGTCACCGCCGACCCGGCGCCGCGCCCCGACTGACCGCCGGGCCTGGGCGGCTCAGCCCGGCACGAGGCCGCGCTCCGGCTTCAGCGAGGGCCCGTCCTGGGAGGCTCAGCCCAGGACGAGGTCGCGCACCAGCTTCAGCGAGGGCTCGTCGCGCGGGCCCATGACCAGCAGGCTCGTGACGGGGCTGGCCCGCCAGAACTCCAGGCGTTCCTTGATCCGGCCGGGCGGGCCGACGAGCGAGATGCCGTCGGCCAGCTCGTCCGGGATCGCCCGGAACGCCTCGTCCCTGCGCCCGGCCAGGTAGAGCGCCTGGATGTGCTCCGCGGCCTCGGCGTAGCCCATCCTGCCGATGATGTCGGCGTGGAAGTTGCGCTGCTTCGCCCCCATGCCGCCGATGTAAAGGGTCAGCATCATCTTCACGCCGTCGAGCGCGGAGCGGACGTCGTCGGAGATCACCACCATCACCATGGCCGCCACGTCGAAGCCCTCGGGGGCGCCCGCCAGCGACGCGCCGTACATCTCCTCGATCTTGGAGGGGAACACGAACAGCGGCAGCCAGCCCTGGGCGACCTCGGCGGCCAGGGCCACGTTCTTCGGGCCCTCCGCCCCGAGGTAGACGGGGATGTCGGTGCGGAGCGGGTGGGTGATGAGCTTGAGCGGCTTGCCCAGCCCGCCCGCGAGCGGGAGCGGGTAGTGCGAGCCGTCGCTGGTGACCGGCTCCTCGCGGCGCCACACCTTGCGCATGATCTCGACGTATTCGCGGGTCCTGGCCAGCGGCTTCGCGAACGGCTGGCCGTACCAGCCCTCCACGACCTGCGGGCCCGACGCGCCCACGCCGAGCAGCAGCCGGCCACCGGTGAGGTGGTCGAGGGTCATCGCCGTCATCGCCGTCGTGACGGGCGGCCTGGCCGAGATCTGGGCGATCGAGGTGCCCAGCTTGATGCGGCTGGTACGCGCGCCGTACCAGGCCAGCGGGGTGAAGACGTCGCTGCCGTACGCCTCCGCGGTCCACACCGAGTCGTAGCCGAGCCGCTCGGCGGCGAGCACCGACTCCGTCGCGTCGTCGGCGCCGCGCTGCCAGTAGCCGAGATTCAGGCCGAGCTTCATGATCCACCTCCGGAGGTAGATTCCATTCACCCCGGGGAGCTCTCCCGTGTCAATGGACATCTCGGGGGAAGTGGAAGCCTGTGCTGAAGGCTCTGTCGCGACTCGTCTGCCTGCTGCTTCTCCTGCCGGCGGGCGGAGTCGCGACGGCCGAGGGCGGCTCCCGGCCGAACATCGTGTTCGTGCTGGCCGACGACCTCGAAACCGGGACGCTCGGCTATTTCCCGAACATCACCCGGCATCTCGTCCACCAGGGTGCCTCGTTCGAGCGGTATTTCGTGACCAACCCCTGGTGCTGCCCGTCGAGGGCGTCGACGTTGCGCTCGCAGTACGTCCACAGCCATCGCGTATGGACCAACACCGCACCGGAAGGCGGGTTCGACCGCTTTCATACGCAAGGACTGGAACGTTCCACCGTCGGGACCTGGATGAAGCAGGCCGGCTACCGCACCGCCCTCATGGGCAAATATCTCAACCACTATCCCGGCGCCACGGCCCAGGAGACGTATGTGCCGCCCGGCTGGGACGAGTGGGCCGTGCCGGTGCGCAAGCTCTACCAGGAGTACGGCTACCGGCTCAACGAGAACGGCCGCGTGGCCGACTACGGCTGGTCGGAGAACGACTACCTGACCGACGTGCTGTCCCGCAAGGCCCGCGGCTTCGTCACGGCGTCGAAGGAGCCGTTCTTCCTTTACCTGGCGCCCATCCCGCCGCACAACCCGGCCAATCCCGCGCCCCGGCACGCCGGCGCCTTTCCCGCCGCCAAGGCGCCGCGGACCCCGTCGTTCGACCAGGCGGACGTCAGCCGCGAGCCGCTGTGGGTGCGCGAACTGCCGAGGATCGGGCCGGCCGGCGAGGAGCGGATCGACGAGCGGTTCCGCGCCAGGCTGCGGGCCATGCTCGGCGTGGACGACCTCGTCGGCTCGCTGGTCCGGAGCCTTCGGGAGTCGGGCAAGCTCGACGACACCTACATCTTCTTCGCCTCCGACAACGGCTTCCACCTGGGCACCCACCGGCTCAGGCGGGGCAAGACCACCCCGTTCGAAGAGGCGGTCAGGGTGCCGCTCGTCGTCCGCGGCCCCGGCGTGGCCGCGGGCTCCAGGGTCTCCTCGCTGACCTCCGTGGTGGACCTGCCGGCGACGTTCGCCGCCCTGGGCGGGGCCACGCCGCCGCCGTTCGCCGAGGGGCGCTCGCTGGTGCCGCTGCTGGCGGGCCGGCCGCCGGCGGAGTGGCGCAGGAACGTGCTGTTCGAGTTCGCCAGGCCGGCGAACAGGGCGTCGGCCCGGCAGACTCCGGTGCCGGGCTATCGGGCGTTGCGCACGGAGCAGTACACCTATGTCCGGTACGACACGGGGGAGCGGCAGCTCTACGACCTGCACGCGGATCCGTACCAGCTGGACAACCTCGCAGGGAGCGCCGATCCCGCGCTGGTGGCCGATCTGGAGCGGCGGCTGCAGGCGATGATGGCCTGCTCGGGCGTCACCTGCCGGCAGGCGGACATGGCTCAGTGATCGAACAGCGACGGATACGCGTGCGCCAGGTGCTCCGAGACCGCCCTGGCGGCCGCGTCCGCGTCGCCGGCCTCGATGGCCCGCAGGATGCGTACGTGGCCCGCGCGCAGGATCGCGGTGTCCCCGAGGCGTTCGACCGCTTCGACCGCGTACCTCCGCATCGAGTCGCGTAGCGAGCGCATGATGGCCGCGATGAGCCGGTTGCCGGACGCGTCCGCGATCGCGCAGTGGAAGGCGGTGTCGTGCTCCACGAACTCCTCCGCCGTTCTCGCCCCGTCCATCCCGGAAAGCGCGGCGGTCAGCGCGGACGTGCCGGCCCTCGCCGAGGCCGCGTGGGAGGCGGCCCACTGCTCGATCATGTGCCGGGTGTCGATGACCTCGCGCAGCTTCAGGCCCGCCATGCCGAGGTGCAGCCGGAGCAGGTCGGTCAGTGCCGTCTCCGGGCGCGAGGTCAGCACCGCGCCCGCGTCGGGGCCCCTGCCGACCTGCGAGGAGACCACGCCGAGCGACTCCAGGACGCGCATGGCCTCGCGTACGGACGACCGGCTGACGCCGAGCTGCTCGGCCAGCTGGCGTTCGGCGGGCAGCCGGTCGCCGGCGGTGAGGCCGTCCTCCGCGATGCGCCGCTCGATCTGGGCGAGCACGTCCTCGAACGTCCGCGTCCGCTTCACGGGACGCCAGCCGCCGCCGTCCAACGGAACCTCCCCATGGTGGCCGGAAAGAGCGTGGTTCGGTATGGTCTGACCATACTGTGGTCGGACCATACCTCAGAAGGAGAGTCGTGCGAGTCGCCCTGTTCATCACGTGCGTGAACGACACGCTCTTCCCCGGCACGGGCAAGGCCGTCGTGTCGCTCCTGCGCAGGCTCGGCTGCGACGTGGACTTCCCCGCCGCCCAGACGTGTTGCGGGCAGATGCACGTCAACACCGGCTACCGGGAGGAGGGCGTGCGGCTGGCGCGGCACTTCACCGAGGTCTTCGCCGGATATGACGCGGTCGTGGCGCCGTCAGGGTCGTGCGCGGCCATGGTCCGCGAGCAGTACCCGAAGCTGGCCCGGCCGGGCAGCAGGGGAGCGGCGGCGATCGCCGAGGTCGCGCCGAAGGTGTACGAGCTGTCGGAGTTCTTGGTCGACGTCCTGAAGAAAGACGATGTAGGCGCATATTTCCCGCACCGGGTGACATATCACCCGACGTGCCACTCGCTCCGCGGCCTCCGCCTGGGCGACCGGCCGGCCAGGCTGCTGCGGAACGTCCGCGGGCTCGAGCTCGTGCCGCTGCCGGGCGCGGAGGAGTGTTGCGGCTTCGGCGGCACGTTCGCGGTCAAGAACCCGGCCGTCTCCGCAGCGATGGGCGCCGACAAGACCCGCAACATCCTGGACACGGGGGCCGAGGTGATCTGCGCGGCGGACAACTCGTGCCTGATGCACATCGGCGGCACCCTGAGCCGCCAGAGGACCGGGGTCAGGACGATGCACCTGGCCGAGATCCTCGCATCGACGGAGGAGGCCCAATGAGTGCAACGTTCCTCGGCATGCCCGGAAATTTCCCGAAAAACGCCTCGCAGGCCGTACAGAACTCCCAGCTCCGCTACAACCTCCGCAAAGCCACCCACACCATCCGCGGCAAGCGCGCCGGCGTCGTCGCCGAACTGCCCGACTGGCAGGAACTCCGCGCGGCCGGCAAGGCCATCAAGGATCACACGCTCCGCAACCTCGACCGCTACCTCGTCATGATGGAGGAGGCGGTGACCAGGGCGGGCGGCACCGTCCACTGGGCCAGGGACGCCGCCGAGGCCAACCGCATCGTCACCGGCCTGGTCCAGGCCACGGGCGAGCGCGAGGTCGTCAAGGTCAAGTCGATGGCCACCCAGGAGATCGGGCTCAACGAGGCGCTGGCCGAGCAGGGCATCGCGGCGTACGAGACCGACCTCGCCGAGCTGATCGTCCAGCTCGGCGACGACTTCCCCAGCCACATCCTGGTCCCCGCGATCCACCGCAACCGGTCGGAGATCCGGGAGATCTTCCTCGACAAGATGCCCGAGGTCCCGGAGAACCTCACCGACGACCCACCCGCGCTGACCGAGGCGGCCCGGCTTCACCTGCGCGAACGCTTCCTCAGAAGCAGGGTCGCCATCTCCGGCGCGAACTTCATGGTGGCCGAGACCGGCACCCTCGTCGTGCTGGAGTCCGAGGGCAACGGCCGCATGTGCCTGACCCTCCCGGAGACGCTCATCAGCGTGGTGGGGATCGAGAAGCTCCTCCCCTCATGGCGGGATCTCGAGGTGTTCCTCCAGCTCCTGCCGAGAAGCTCCACGGGTGAGCGGATGAATCCCTACACGAGCATGTGGACGGGCGCCGTCGAGGGCCAGGACTTCCACCTGGTCCTGCTCGACAACGGCCGCACCGACGTGCTCGCCGACGAGGTGGGCCGCCAGGCGCTGCGCTGCATCCGCTGCTCGGCCTGCCTGAACGTGTGCCCGGTCTACGAGCGCGCGGGCGGCCACGCGTACGGCTCGGTCTATCCCGGCCCGATCGGCGCGATCCTCACCCCGCAGCTCAGGGGCATGTCGTCCGAGCTCGACGCCTCGCTGCCGTTCGCCTCCAGCCTCTGCGGGGCCTGCTACGACGTCTGCCCGGTCGCCATCGACATCCCGGAGGTCCTGGTGGACCTGCGGTCCAAGGCCCCTCACCCGGCCGCCGAGCGGGCGGGCATGAAGGTCGCCGGCTGGATACTCAACGACCACGTACGGCTCGCCAAGGCCCAGCGCGCGGCGGCCCGCCTGCGCGGGCTGCTGCCGAAGCGGCTGCCGGGGCCGGCGTCGGCGTGGACGGACACGCGGGATCTCCCCGAGATCCCGGCCGAGTCCTTCAGGGACTGGTGGGAGCGAGGAGGGCCGGATGAGCGCGCGTGACGAGATCCTCGCCAGGATCGGCCGGGCCGTGGCAGGCGCGCAGGACGTCGATATCCCCCGCGGCTACCGCACGACCCAGCGGGTGGACGACCTCGTGGGCCTGTTCGCCGAGCGCGTCGACGACTACCGCGCGATCGTGCACGTCATCCCCGAAGCCGACGTGCCCGGCAGGATCGACGAGCTCACCGGTGACCGGCGCATGATCGTCCCCGACGGCTTCGACCGCGCGGGCGGCTGGTCCGACCTCGGCACGTCCGACGGCGTGATCACCGGTTGCGCCGTGGCCGTCGCCGAGACGGGCACGATCGTCCTCGACCACGGCCCCGGGCAGGGAACGAGAGCGCAGACGCTCGTCCCCGACTACCACCTGTGCGTGGTGCGGGCCGCCCAGATCGTGGCCGGCGTGCCGGAGGCCGTCGCCAGGCTCGACCCGTCGCGCCCGCTCACCTGGATCAGCGGCCCCTCGGCCACCAGCGACATCGAGCTCAACCGGGTCGAAGGCGTGCACGGCCCCAGAACGCTCGAAGTGATCATCAGTACCTGAGCACGGCCGCCACGTCGGCGACCGCTCCGGTGAACCACAGCTCCGCGTCCGTCATCGCGGTGGCCCGGACCAGCGCGGAGTCGCTGCGCTCCCGTACGGGCTCGGGCACACCCCAGCGCCGCAGCTCGTCCGGGTCGGTGGCGAGCTGGGTGCCGCCCTCGCCGATCCAGACGGGCTTCGGCAGCTCACCGGGCGTGAGCACGGCCTGCACCCGGCCCTCGCGCAGGGCGTGCGCGACCCTCGCCATCCCGGTCGGCCCGTTCATCTCCTGGTGACGTTCCAGCAGCTCGGCCCGCTTGCGGTCGAGCCAGCCGTCCAGCGCACGTTCCACGTCCTCCTCGAACTGGCCGTGGTTGGAGCGGCTGCCGTGCTCGACCATCAGCACTCTGTCGGCGGTCTTGGTGCCGAGGTGCTGCAGCAGGTACGAGCGCGACTTGGCCTCGCCCGCCACCAGGATCAGCTCGGGGCCGATGCGGCGCGCCTGCTCGTCGACCTCCTGCGCGACGGCCACGGCGTTCTTCTCCCAGGTCTCGTCCACCGCCCGCTCGTACCGTTTCTGCGACCAGCCGCCCTGAGAGGTCTTCTGCAGCGGCCACGAGGCCGCCTCCACCACGGTCCGGCGGGGCGACCCGGCGCCGAACACCGTCACCTCCGCTCCCGCGTGGTCCACGATCACCCTGATGTGCGGCACGTTCTCGCCGCGCCGTACGAGCATGGGCGTGACGCACGGCAGAGGCGACCACAGGGCCAGCGGGTGAGGCGGCTCCGCGAGGGGCTCGGCCAGCACCACGTCTCCGTGGGCGGCGAACAGCGACCGCCCTGGCGTGGCCAGGCGGGCCTCCTCCTCCAGGGCGTCCAGGGTGGCCTTGCGGCTCTCGCCGTTCGCCTCCAGGCGGTCGCGCAGGCTGCGCCACTGGGCCTTGCGCTCGGGGATGGTGAGCGCGCCCAGGTACACCGAAGCGTACGGGCCCTTCCGCTCGTACAGCGGGCGGATGAGGTCGAGCCGCACGTCACCACCTCCGCTTTTCCACGCCGAGCCCGAGCGCCTCCGCCACCTCCGCCACATTCGCGAAGCGGCGCTCAGGGAGGGAGTCCACCATGTCGGCCACCTCGTCCGGCGCGTCCACACGCGCGATGTGCCCGGCCAAGTCGTGCTTCGACGCGGGCCAGTGCGCGTCGCTCAGCCACTTGGCCAGATCGCTGCGGACGTCGACGCCCCGTTGGGTGATGCCCTCAGGGGTGCCGGGCTCGTGTCCTGGCGGGTACGACTGCGACTCCTCGCCGGGTGCAGGCATGGCCTCGGGCTCCTTCCACTCCTCGGCGTGCGTCGTGCCGCCGCCGCGGACCATGCCCTCGGTCTCGTGCTTCTGCTCTTCGTCCAGCCGGGGACCGTGCTTGTCGCTCCCACGTTCCATGGTTCTCTCACTCCTCTCAATTGCGCCCCTACCCCTGCTTTCGTGGGCAAACATCGCGAGTGTGTACCCTGCCGAGGGTGTTCGATCCCGACGTGAGCATCGCCACGGAACGGCTGACGCTGCGGCCCTTCGGCCTCCAGGACGCCGCACGGATCCGTGCCATCGTCAAGTCGGACGCCCGGTTCCTGCCGCCGGGCGCGCCCGACAGGGCCTCGGGGGTCCCCGCCTGGCTGGCCAGGGGCGTGCACGAGCTGCGCCGCTCGGGGCAGGGCGTCCACCTGGCGATGATCGCCGCCGAGGGCCTCGTCGTGGGCGCCATCAGCCTGTTCAAGACCTCGTGGAACGCCGGCACGACCGAGGTCGGCTATGGTGTCCACCCGCTCTACCGCGGCCGCGGCTTCGCCACGGAGGCCGTACGCGCGCTGACGGCCTGGACCTTCGAGGCCACCGGACTGCGCAGGATCGACCTGACCGCCGACATCGGCAACATCGCCTCGCTCCGCGTGGCCCAGAAAGCGGGCTTCACCTGGGAAGGCGTGCTGCGGGCCGCGGTGCTGGACGACGACGGGCCGCACGACCTCGTCATGTTCGGCCTGCTGCGCGAGGACCGCCGCACCCCCTCCGACACCCTGCCCAGGACCGAACTGCGCACGGAGCGGCTGCTGCTCAGGCCGCCCGCCCCCGGCGACGTGCCCGACCTGGCCGCCACGGCCGCCGACCCGGTCACCCAGGCCAGGACGGGCGTGCCGCGCGGCTACACCGAAGAGCACGCGCGGGAGTTCGTCGACTTCTGCGAGCGCACCCGGATCAGGGGCGCGGGCATCGCCTGGACCGTGGAGGAGCAGGAGACCGGCCGCTACGCCGCGACCGTGGACCTCAGAGACGTCGACTGGTCCCACCGGACCGCGGAGATCGGCTACATGACCGCTCCCTGGGCACGGGGCATGGGGTACGCGGGCGAGGCCGTGCTCGCGATCGCGCGCTGGCTGTTCGAGCGGCACGGCTTCAACCGGCTCCAGCTGCGCTCGGCCGTGTCGAACACCGCCTCCCAGCGCGTGGCGGAGAAGGCCGGCTTCGTCCGCGAGGGCGTCGCCCGCGCCTCGCTCGGCGGCGACGACCTGGTGATCTACAGCCTCATCCCGTCCGACCTGGCCTGAAGGCACACCGGACTTTCCCTCGCACCCTTTGTGAAACCACCCGGGAGCCGTCACCCTTGAGTTGAGGGACGGTGAGGCGTGATGATCACGGTGGTCGGCTGGGACGGATCGGAGCTCTCCCCCGGAGCGGCGGAGAAACTGCGCGAGGCCCGGCTCGTCATAGGTCCCGACGCCATCCTGGGGCAGCTCAAGCTCTCCGCGCCGGCCGTGTCCGACGGCTCGCTGCTGGAGACCCTCGACGACCATCTCGAACACGGCGAAGGGCCCGTGGTCGTGCTGGCGGAGGGGGATCCGGGCTTCTTCGGCGTCGTACGCACCCTGCGGGCCCACGGCGCCAAGCCGGCCGTGCTGCCGGCGATGTCGCTGGTCACCCGCGCCTTCGCCTGCGCCGGGCTCAACTGGGAGGACGCGCTCGTCGTCGCCCCGTCCGGCCCCGGCGAGCTCGGCCGCGTCGTCAACGCCTGCCGCGCCCACCCCAAGGTGGCGCTGCTCGTGACCCCCGGCGTCGGTCCCGGTGAGGTCGCCAGGGAACTGGCTCCCACCACGCCGCGCGCGCTCCTCGTGTGCGAGGACCTCGGCGGGCCCGACGAGCGCGTCACCCACAGCCGCATGGGCGAGGCCACGACCCGGCCGTGGAAGGATCCCGACGTGGTCCTCGTCATCGACCCGCTCCACCAGCCCAAGGAGCCGAGCTGGGTCGCGGGGGCGCGGCCGGGGCCGGCCGAGTGGGCGCTGCCGTTCGAGGGCGCGCTGCCCGCGGAGGCCAGGGCGTACATCCTGGCCAAGCTCGGCCCCCGCCTCGGCGACCTGGTCTGGGACGTGGGCGCGGGAGCCGGCGAGATCGCCGTCGAGTGCGCCAGGCTGGGCGCGGCCGTCGTGGCCGTCGAACGCGACGAGGCGTCGTGCGCCAGGCTGCGCGCCAACGTGCTCGAACACGGCGTCAAAGTGGCTCTGACCAGGGGACAGGCGCCGCCGGCGCTGGAGCCGCTGCCCGATCCCGACGCCGTCTACGTGGGCGGCGGCGGCCCCGACGTCATCGTCGCCTGCGCCGCCAGGGGCCCCCGCTCGCTCGTGTGCGTGGTCAGGAAGTTCGAGCAGGTTCCCGCCGTGCTCGACCGCCTGCGCGAGCAGGGCTACCGTGGCGAGGGCACCCAGATCCTGGCCTCGACGCTGACGCACGATCCCGACGGATCGCACCACCTGACCGCCGCCGAGCCGGTTTTCGTCGTGCACGCGACACCCGCGCACACAACGTGACCTGTTCCCTACCGCTGTGCATCGGTTATCCTCGCGTGACTTTGTCTAGCGCACCGGAGAATCCCTCACAATGAAGCCGCCGCTCCTGCTGATCGGGCAGGGCTCACAGGATGACGCCTACGCCGCGGAGTTCGGCAGGTTCGTACATCGGCTCCGCTGCCGACTCGACCAGACGGGCGCCGACGTCTCGGGCGGCTATCTCGAGCGCGCCACGCCCAGGCTGAGCGACTCCGTCGCCTCCCTGGTCGCCAGAGGGCACCATCGGCTCGTGGCGCTGCCGCTGAGCCTCAGCAGGGTGAGCGACGACTTCCCCGCCGCGATGGCCCGTGAGCAGCAGCGCCACCCCACGCTGATGTACGACTACGGCCGTCCGCTCGGCCCGGACCCCCGCGTGCTCGCGCTGCTGGCCGAGCGACTCAACGACGCCGCCACCGAGATCTCCAGGCCGCGCGCTCTCGAACTGGCGGGCGCCAGGCCGCGGCTGCGGGCCGTCGACTCGCTGCCCGCCGAGGATTACCACGCGCACGTCGAGCCGGGTGACACCGCTGTCGTCCTGGTCGGCGAGGGCTCGACCGACGCGGCCGCCAACGCCGAGATCCACCGGGTCTCGCGGCTGTTCTGGGAGACGCACGCCTACGACTTCATGACCGTCGAGACCGCGTTCGTGTCCGTCACCCCACCCGGGGTGCCCGGCGGGCTCGAGCGCTGCCGCCGCCTGGGGGCCAAGCGGGTGATCGTGGTGCCCTACCTGCTGTTCGCCGGCGGCCTGCTGGAGCGCGTGTGGGCGCAGGCGCTGGCGTACGGCGCGGGGCACCCCGATCTCGACATCCGCTGCGCCGAGGTGATCGGCGACTGTGAGACCCTGGCGGACGTCGTGATCGACCGATACGAGGAAGCGCTCCAGCTCGTCCCGTGACCGTAGGTTCACGGCCCTTCGACCTCGGTTCACACCAGCCAGTCTCGCGACGCGGACGCACCGGCTCGTCCGGTGGCCTAAGGTCGCAAACGTTCGTCTCGTGGCCTCAGGTCACACCAGCTCGTCCCGCTCCCGGAGGTCCACTCCAGCTCGTCCTTTGACCGGAGGTTGCCGTGCTCGCAGAGACGCTCGCCGCGATCCGCCCCGCCGACCAGCGGGCACTCGCCGAGGCCCGCGCCCACCAGGACCGCCTCACCAAGCCCCGCGGCTCGCTCGGCGCGCTGGAGGACGTCGCGATCCGGCTCGCCGGCGCGGCGGGCGCCTGCCCGCCGCCCATGCCCTCACCCGCGGCGCTGGCCATATTCGCCGCCGACCACGGCGTGCACGCCCGCGGCGTCTCCCCGTGGCCGCAGGAGGTCACGGTGCAGATGGTCGCCAACTTTCTTTCCGGAGGCGCGGTCGCCAACGCCTTCGCCGCCCAGGCCGGGGTGCCGGTGACGGTGGTGGACGTCGGGGTCGCGGCCGACCTGCCCGACGCGCCCGGCCTCGTCAAGCGCAAGATCGCGTATGGCACCGCGGACCTGTCCCGAGGGCCCGCGATGACCGTCGACCAGGCCGTCAGGGCGCTGGAGGCCGGCATCGTCGTGGCCAGGGGGCTGGTGGCGGAGGGCGCGCGCTGCCTGATCGCCGGCGACATGGGCATCGCCAACACCACGGCCTCGGCCGCCCTCGTCTCCGTCTTCACCGGCAAGGACCCTGCCGAGGTGACCGGCAGGGGCACCGGGATCGACGACGACACCCACAAGCGCAAGGTTGCCGTCGTCCGCGAGGCGCTGCACGTCAACGGCCTGTCGCACGACGAGCCTCAGCCCGCCGGTTCGTCGCCCAGCGAGGCGCTGCGTGCCCTGGCCGCCGTCGGCGGGTTCGAGCACGCCGCCATCGCGGGCTTCATCCTGTGTGGCGCGGCGGCCCGCGTGCCGGTGATCCTCGACGGCGTGATCGCGGGCGCGGGCGCCCTCGCGGCGGCCGCGCTCGACCCCGCCACCACCGACCACTGCGTGGCCGGGCACCGCTCCGCCGAGCCCGGCCACGCCGCCACGCTCGACCACCTCCGCCTGCGCCCCCTGATAGACCTGGAAATGCGGCTCGGCGAGGGCACCGGCGCGCTGCTCGCGCATCCGATGGTCTGCGCGGCCGTGCGGATGATGCACGACGTGGCCACGTTCGACGCGGCAGGGGTGACCGAGAAGCCCGTGTGACACCTGGAGGTGAGAGCTTGTCCCGCTACGGCCCTATGTACGGCCCCGACATCACGTTTCTCGGCGTCGACCGCTGCGACGTGGCCGATCCGGCGAGCTACGAAGGCGCCGACGTGGTGATCGTCGGCGCTCCGTTCGACGGGGGCACCTCCAACCGCCCCGGCGCCAGGTTCGGGCCGATGGCGTTGCGCCAGGCCTGCTACCTGCCGCACGACGGCTCCAGGCCCAGCCTGGCGCTGCGCGTCGACGCCCTGCGCGACCTGCGGGTCCTCGACGCGGGCGACGTCGAGTGTTACTCGGGCGACGTGGAGGGTTCGCTGGCCGCGATCGAGGAGGCGGTGCACCGCGTCGCCGCCTCGGGCGCCGTCCCGCTGGTGCTCGGCGGTGACCACACGGTCGCGCTGCCCGACGCCAGGGGCACCGCCAGGGCGTACGCGCCCGGCCGTACGTCGATGATCCACTTCGACGCGCACGCCGACACGGGGAACATCTCGTTCGGCCACCTGTACGGCCACGGCCAGCCGATGCGGCGCCTCATCGAGTCCGGTGCCATCCGGGGTGACAGGTTCCTGCAGCTCGGGCTGCGCGGCTACTGGCCGGAGCCGGAGACGCTGGGCTGGATGGCCGCCCAGAACATGCGCTCCTACGAGATGACCGAGATCGTCGCCCGAGGGCTCGAAGAATGCCTCACGGAGTCGTTCCAGATCGCGCTCGACGGCTGCGACCAGGTCTTCCTGTCCGTCGACATCGACGTGTGCGACCCGGGTCACGCGCCCGGCACCGGCACGCCCGAGCCCGGCGGGCTGACGGCCAGGCAGCTCCTCGACGCGGTCCGCAGGATCTGCTACGAGCTGCCCGTGGCGGGGATGGAGGTGGTGGAGGTGGCGCCGCCGTACGATCACGCGGACATCACCGCCTACCTCGGCAACCGGGTTATCCTTGAGGCCTTGTCAGCGATGGCCAGACGCCGCAAGGACGATCAGGGCGGGCCGCGCTGGGATCCCCGTCAGCCGCTCCTTGACGGTCGTTAGCCCGCGCGCAGCACTTCGACGCAGTGACAGCCGGTAGGTTTTACCTCCTAACACAACCTTCGCGAACGGGAGATTCCCCCCATGGGTCCCTACCTCCTCGGCCTGCGGCTTTCCGGCCGCCGGGTCCTCGTGGTGGGCGGCGGGCGCGTCGCGCAGCGGCGGGTCCCCGCGCTGCTCGAGGCCGGCGCGGAGGTCACGGTCGTGTCGCCGGGCGTGACCCCGGCCCTTGACGACCTCATCGCCGCGGGCAGGGTCACCTGGCACGCCCGGCCCTACGAAGTCGGCGACTGCGACGGCGCCTGGCTCGTGCAGGCCTGCACCGACGACAGAGCGGTCAACACGGCGGTCGCCGCCGAGGCCGAGGCCAAGCGTGTGTGGTGTGTGCGGGCCGACGACAAGGACGCCTCCGCCGCCTGGACCCCGGCGACGGGCCGCGTCGACGAGATCAGCGTGGCGGTCACGGCGGGCGGCGATCCGCGCAGGGCCGCCGGCATCAGAGACGCCGTCGTCGGCGCGCTGCGCGACGGCACGGTCGACGCCCGGCGCAACCGCACCAAACCCGTCGGCGTCGCCCTGGTCGGCGGCGGGCCCGGCGACCCCGGCCTGATCACCGTGCGCGGCCGCCAGCTGCTCGCGCAGGCCGACGTGGTGGTGGCCGACCGGCTCGCGCCCCGCGCCCTGCTCGACGAGCTCGCCCCCGACGTCGAGCTGATCGACGCGGCCAAGGTCCCCTACGGCAGGGCGTTGTCCCAGGAGACGATCAGCGAGCTGCTGGTCGATCGCGCCAGGCAGGGCAAGTTCGTGGTCCGGCTCAAGGGCGGCGACCCGTTCGTGTTCGGGCGCGGCGGCGAGGAGATGATCGCCTGCGCCCACGCAGGCATCCCGGTGCTGGTGGTGCCGGGCATCACGAGCGCCGTCGCGGTTCCCGCCGCGGCCGGGGTGCCGGTCACGCATCGAGGTGTCAGCCAGGAGTTCCACGTGATCTCCGTGCACGTGGCGCCCGACGACCCCAAGTCCACCGTCGACTGGCCCGCGATGGCCCGTTCCCAGGGCACTCTGGTGCTGCTGATGGCCGTCGAGCGGCTCGCGAAGGTGGCCGAGGCACTCGTTCGAGACGGACGTGCCCCGGAGACTCCCGTAATGGTGGTGCAGGACGGTACCCTTCCGACCCAGCGGGCGGTCACCGCTTCGCTTTCCACCGTGGCCGACCGCGTGTCCGCGGCTGGGATCCGCCCGCCGGCGATCGTCGTCGTCGGTGACGTCGTGAGGGTCGGCCAGGAGGTCGAGATGGTTCGAGCGGAGCGCTTGCCGTGAACACGGCCATGGATGACGGGCGGCAGGAGTCACCCGGGGAGCAGACGATGAGCTTCCGCCCGGTGACTGACGATGACCTCGACGAGGTCCGGGACGACAGCGCCCCGGAGAGGGCGCGAGAGGAGCCGGAGGTGGTGGACAAGCGCGCACGTGAGCCGTCGGCCTCGCAGAAGCCCGCGGCGGCCGAGAATCCTTCCATTGCGCTCGAGGCCGCCGAGGAGCCGTCGGGGCGGCAGTCCCTGTTCGAGAAGCCGGCCGCCCTGCGCGCGCCTACGGCCCCTGACGACTCCGGCGCCGCCGAACGCCCCTCGCTCTTCGTCAAGCCCGCCTCACTCGGCGGCCCGGGCCCGCGCAAGACCCCCGCGCCTCATGACGGCCCTCCCGGCCGTGGACCTGCCGCACGCGAAGAGCCGCCCGCGGACGAGGGGTCTCCTGCCGGCGGTGGCTTGTTCGCTCGTAAACCCGCCGCCCGTCCCGGGTCTGGCGCCGGTTCCGGGTCTTCTGGCCGTTCCGGGCGTGAGGCCGGTTCCACGCCTGGAGCCGGATCCGAGCCCGCGGCGCACGACGAGCCACCCGCGCGCCCCAGCCTCTTCGCGCGCAGACCTGCCGTCCGGGGCAGGCCGGGAGCTCGGGGTACGCCTCCCGCACGCGCTGCCGCCGGTGACACGGAGGCGGAGGGGCCAGGCGGCGACGTCCCGGCCCCGTCGGAGCGCGCGGTCACCGCGGCAGGCGCCACCAGAGAGGCACTCACCGAAGCGGCAGCCCGAGACGAAGCGGCAGCACAAGCCCGCGATGGGGATTCTCCCGGCGCGCAGCCCGCCGACGAGCCCGCCGGGGTGCAACGCGCCAACGAGGAGTCCGTCGGTGGGGGGCCCGCCGCCGAGGAGTCTGCCGGTGGGAGGCCCGCTGACGAGGAGTCCGTCGGTGGGAGGCCCGCCGACGAGGAGCGTGTCGGCGGGAAGTCCACCGACGACGAGTCAACCGGCAAGGAGCCTGTGCACGAGGAGCCCGTCGGGGTGCAGCCTGCCGAGGAGGAGCCCGCTGGCGAGCCGGCCACCGGTGCGCCGCCGTCCGGCGAGGGTTCAACTGCCGGTCGGCCGTCCGGCAAGCGGACCCCCGGCAAGCGTTCCCCAGGCGGACGGCGGCCCGGCAAGCGGACCACCGGCGGGCGACCGTCGAATGAGCCACACTCCGGTGAGTCGCCGGCCGACGAGCCGGAGCCTCAGACCGGCGACGCACCCCGGAAGGGGAAGCGCTCGGCAACGACCGACGCCCCCGCGAAGGCCGGTGCCTCAGCGGCGAGTGGCCGACCAGGAGCGGTCGACGCGCCCGCGGAGTCCGGCGTACCAGGAGCCGGTGGCGAGCCCCGAGCGGCCGGCGAGCCGGAGCCGGCCGCTGAGGCGGCGGCGATCGGTGACGCGGGGTCGCGCGGTGATGCCGAGACCGTCGGCCGTGCCGCGACCGGCGGTGGTGTCGAGACCGTCGGCGGTGCCGCGGTCGGCGGTGATGCCGAAAAGCTCGTCGACGCGGCGGCCGGTGGCGAGTCCGACGCCGTCGTCGGCGAGGCGGTCGGTGTGGCCGAGCAGGCCGGTGGCCAGGAAGCGGGCGGGCGGCCGGCCGGTGAGGAGTTGCCGGCGGAGGCGGCCGAGACGCTCACGACCGCACTCGACACCCTCCGCGAGAGCGTCGCCGACCTGCACTTCGGGCTCGACCTGCCCGGCGTGGAGGAGGCCAGGCAGGCACAGGCCGATCTGCTGGCCCAGCTCGAGGGCTACGTGCTGCCCAGGGTCAAGACCAGCGCCGCTCCCGCGCTCATCGTGGTCGCCGGCTCGACCGGCGCCGGCAAGTCCACCCTGGTCAACACGCTCGCCGAGAAGACCGTCTCGCGCACCGGCGTACGCCGCCCGACCACCGGCACCCCCGTCCTGGCCTGCCACCCCGACGACCGCGAGTGGTTCGCGGATGGCGAGTTGCTCGGCGGCCTCCAGCGTCTCGACGCGCCCACACCCGACGCCGGGCCGGGCAGCCTGGTCCTCGTCTCGACCGGGAAGCTCCCTCAGGGCGTCGCGCTGCTCGACACCCCCGACATCGACTCGGTCGTGGAGGAGCACCACGACGTCGCGCACCGCATGCTCGACGCCGCCGACCTGTGGATCTTCGTGACCACGGCGGCTCGCTACGCCGACGCCCCGGCCTGGAACCTGCTGCGCCTGGCCAAGGAGCGGGGCGCCCGGCTCGCCATCGTGCTGTCGCGCGTGCAGCCCCGGTCCGCCGACGTGGTGCTCAAGCACTTCGTGCGCATGCTCACCGAATACGGCATGGGCGACATCGACAGGTTCGTCATCAACGAGGCGAAGGTGACGGACGGCAGGCTGCCCGACAGCGAGGTCACCGAGTTGCGGCTCTGGCTGGCCGAGCTCTCGGTCGACGAGGAGCGCCGGGCGCAGGCCGTACGCGAGACGCTCAACGGCGTGCTGGACAGCTTCCGCACCCGCGTACCCGCGCTGGCCAAGCACCTGGAGGGGCAGGTCGCGTTCAGGACCGAGCTGCGCAGCGACGTGGAGGCGGCCTTCCGCGGAGCGTTGGCGGAGATCGACAAGGCGTACAAGAACGGCTCGCTGCTGCACGGCGAGGTGCTGGCCCGATGGCAGGACTTCGCCGGTTCCGGTGACCTCATGCGCTCCCTGCAGCTGCGCAGGCGCGGGAAAGCGGCCAAGCAGGCGCCCGAGCGCGTGCTGGCGTTCAAGGCGGCGATCCGCACAGGCCTCGAGTCGGTGATCGTCGCCGCCGCCCACCGCGCCTCCGAGGAGGTGGTGGCGCGGTGGCGGCACCGTTCCGAGCTGGGTGCCAAGATCTCGGAAAGCCTCGACAGCCCGTCTGACAACCTCATCCGCCACACGGGCCGTGCCATCGCCTCCTGGCAGGATCACCTGGGCGAGCTCGTACGCACGGAGGGCGTGGCCAAGCGGTCGGTGTCGAAGCTGGTCTCGTTCGACCCCGACTCACTCGCCCTGATCTTCATGGTCGCGATGTTCAGCGGGAGCAACGGCGAGGGCGTGCCACATCGGCTGGTCAACGCCCTGCTCGGCGCCGAGTCGCTGCGTGGCATCGGCGCCAAGGCGCTCAGCGACCTGCGCACCCGGATCAGCATGCTGTTCGACGAGGAAGCCATGCGTTACGTGAAAGCGCTCGACTCCGCGGGCATTCCCGATGAGTCCGTCGCAACCCGCCTCTACCAGGCAACGTACAACCTCGAGGTCGCTCGATGACCACCACGACCACCAGGCCGGGGCTCGCTCCGCGGTTGACCGCGCTCACCAAGGTGGTGGAGCTGGGCCCGGGGCGGCTGGACAAGAAGCTGCTCGACGAGGCGGGCGGGCTGCTCCTTCGGGCTGGGGAGCGGCTCAAGCTGTCGTCCGACCACACGGTCGTCGCCCTCGCGGGAGGCACCGGCAGCGGCAAGTCGTCGTTGTTCAACGCGATCTCCGGGCTTGAGCTGTCGCCCACCGGCGTACGCCGGCCGACCACCGCCCGCACCCACGCCTGCGTGTGGGGGCTGGAGGGCGCCGGACCGCTGCTCGACTGGCTGCAGATCCAGTGGCGGCACCGCTTCTCCCGCGCCAGCGCCCTCGACAAGGGCGACAGCCAGCTGCACGGGCTCATCCTGCTCGACCTGCCCGATCACGACTCCATCAGGGCGCTCACCGACACCGAGGCCGACCGGCTCATCGGGCTGGCCGACCTCGTGGTGTGGGTGCTCGACCCGCAGAAATACGCCGACGCCTCCACACACCGGCGCTACGTCACGGATCTGGCGGGGCACGACGCGGTCACCGTGTTCGCGCTCAACCAGGCCGACCGGCTCACCACCGAAGAGCTGGCCGAGCTGGTCATCGACCTCAACGACCTGCTGCGCCGCGAAGGCGTCGACCACCCCAGCGTCGTCCCCACCTCGGCGGTCACCGGGCGGGGCGTCGAAAGCCTCAAGAGCGTCATAGCGACCGCCGTCTCCCGGCGGCGCGCCGCCATCCAGAAGCTCGAGGCCGACCTGCACCGCCTGGAGCAGCGCCTCGGCGAGGCCATGCCGCTCGGTGAGGCGCTCTCCGCGCCGTCGTCGGTCGACGAGGCCCGGCGGATGGGGCTGACCGACGCGCTCTGCGACGCCGTGGGCGTGCCCGCGGTGGGCGAGGCCATGGAGAACGTCTACGCGGAGCGGTCCGGCCAGTGGGTCGGGTGGCCGTACCCTCGGTGGTTCGCGAAGCTGCGCCCCGATCCGCTGAAGGCCCTGCGCCTCGAGGACGTGAGCGCGGAGATCCGCGGCATCACGGCCGGTTCCGTGAGCGCCCAGTCCGCCGAGGTCGCCAACGCCGTGCAGGCGCTCGCCGACGGGCTTTCCGTCGGGATGCATCCGGTGTGGCGCTCCGCGGTGCACCAGGCCGCCAGGTCGCGCTCCGGCCAGCTCCCGCAGGCGCTGACCGAGGACCTCACGGAGGTGGCGCCGCAGCTCGACCGGATACCCGGCTGGTGGCGCGCGCTCAGGGTGTGGCAGTACACCCTGGTGGCGGCGTTCGTGGCCGGGGTGGCCTGGCTGGTGGCCGGGCTGCTCGTGCCGGGACAGCTGCCTCCGCAACTGGAGTTGCTCGGCGAAGGCGCGGCGCTCCCCTGGGTGGGACTGATGATGGCCTCGGTGCTGGGGCTTGGGGCGCTGTCGGGCATCGCCGCACGCAACTTCGTCGAGCTGGGCGCGTCCCGGGAGCGTGAGCGGCTGGAGCGGGAGATGAGGCGCAGGGTGGCCGCTGTGTCCGCGGCGATGGTGGTGGAGCCGGTGGAGCGGGAGCTGGGCCGCCATCACTCCTTCTTCACCGCGTTGCGGGACCTGTCGGCCTGACCCTCCGTCCACAGGCCCTCCCGCCGCCCTTCCCTCTGTCCACAGAACCGCGTTCCGTACGCCGCCCCCACGCCTCCCCGCGGCACGCTGGGCCCCAGATCGCGGGCACCCGGCCCGCCACATGGGGAGGCACAAGGATGAATGACATCTACGTCACGCTGACCGGAAACGTCGCGGCAGAGCCGAGGCAATACAGCTTCGACGAAGGCACCAAGGTCACTTCGTTGCGGGTGCTCACCTCACACCGCTACTTCGACAGGAAGACGGGCCAGTGGACAGACGGTGAGAAGGTGTGCTTCACGGTTCGCTGCTGGCGTGCCCTGGGAGACAACGTCGCGGCCTCCATCCGCGCCGGCCAGCCCGTGGTGGTGTCGGGCAAGCTGCGCATCCGCGAGTTCGGCGCGGAGGGCGACCGGCGCTTCGTGCCCGAGATCGAGGCCAGCGCGGTCGGGCACGATTTGCGCTGGGGCACCGGCGTCTTCGCCAAGCCGGAGCGCGGCGGCGGGCTCGGCTCGATGAGCAAGGAGATGCGCGAGCGCCTGGACGAGGAGACCCGCGACTGGGCCATGGGCTCACGCCCCTTCCGCCTGTCCCGCCCTGAGCCCACCCCGGAAACCGACACCACCGGCGCCGTCACACCGTCGAAGGGCGGCACCACTGAGGCTTCCGCCCCGCCGAAAGACGACACTGCCGAAGCCGTCACGCCGTCGAAGGGCGACACCGCCGGAGTTCTCGCCCGGCCGAAGGGCGGCACCGTTCGCATCCTGGGAGCCGAAGCCGACCGGTCTGCCACCGGAGGCGGGAGCTCTGACGACGAGGAGCGGCAGCTGAAGCTGGAGGAACGCGCGGCGGCGTAGACCCGCGCACGGGGGCGTCGGCACTGCCCGATGCCCCCGGCCCAGCACACCCGGCACCGCCGCGCCCAGGGTTCAGGGGGTTGCCGGTGAGCTGGCTTGGATGGTGCCTTCGAAGGCCGCGCACCGTTGATGGGCCGGCCAGGAAGGGGCGAGGGCGTGGGGTGTCGCCGGCAGGCCGATCGGGTGGTTTCCGCCTACCACGGCGACGACAAGGGCGGATGGATCACACGCTGGGAGAGCAGGCAGGCAGGCGTGGCTTGAGCGGAGGGGGAGGGGGCACCGGCATGGCCCGAACTGGCACCCCGAGGGCGGCCGATGGAGTGTAGCTCTGATCAGGTGGCTAGAGCACCTGATAGGTCCAGGTCACGCCCCGCACCATGGCTGCTCCTTTCCAGCACGGCTCCACAACACCGCCCGCTCATGGATTGAGCGGGAGTGGTCCATATCAACGTATCGGTTCCCATCGCGCAACGCACACTCCGCAATTATTGTGTTACACATCGTTAGTTAGGGAGGAGACGCGATGGCGGCGACCGGTCACGCCTCGATCAAGTCTCATGACGGTGTGTCAACACTCGCTGGTCGATGGCCATTGCTTGGGCAACGCCGCCCGCTCGTGGTCTATCTGTGCGCGATCGTCGGTCTCGATCTCATCGCGATGGTGGTGCTCGGGGCGTCCACCACGTTGCGGTGGCGGGATCTGCTGATGTTCTGCGCCCTCATGGGGTGCGGCGCGGTGTGCATCGAGGCGACCAGACGCCTCGGCATGCCCGCCGGGGTCGCGCGAGACCTGCTGTCCGCCTGGTGGCTGCCCGTGGCGCTGCTCCTGCCGCCGGTCTACGCGCTCTTCTCGCCGATCGTGCTGCAGATCCTGCTGCAGGTGCGGGTGAAGGCGACGGTGCTCTATCGGCGGGTCTTCAGCTCGGCCGCCATCGGCCTGGCAGGGTGTGCGGCCTCCCTGGCGTTCCACCATGTCGTCGACGATCCGTGGGCGCTGTCGCAGGGCGACGGCGGCTCGATCTTCTACGCGGTGGCGGCGGCCGCGCTCTTCTCGCTGCTCAACATCTCCCTGATCGCGATCGCCGCGCACACCGCCGACCCCGAGACACCCTGGCGCGAGGTGTTGTGGAACAAGGAGAGCCTGCTGCTCGACATCGTCGAGCTCTGCCTGGGCGTCACGGTGTCGATCGGCTGCGGCGTCAACCTGGTGCTGCTGCTCCTCGCGCTGCCGCCGGTGGTGCTGCTGCAGCGCAGCCTCCTGCACGCCCAGCTCCAGGCAGCCGCCCGCACCGACGCCAAGACCGGTCTGCTCAACGCGGCCGCCTGGCAGCGCGAGGCCGACACCGAGATCGTCCGGGCGCGCCGCACCGGCGACACCCTGGCGCTTCTGATCATCGACATCGACCATTTCAAACGCGTCAACGACGCCCACGGCCACCTGATGGGCGATCAGGTGCTGGTGGGGGTGGCGGCCACGCTCCGCAGCCAGCTGCGCGACTACGACGTGGTGGGCAGGTTCGGCGGTGAGGAGTTCGTCGTGCTCCTGCCCGGGGCCGACATCCACGAGGCGCGCCGGGTCGCCGAGCGCCTGCGCACCCGCATCGGCCGCATGGCCATCCCCGCCGACGACGCCCTGATCAGGGTCACCATCTCGGTCGGCGTCGCGTTGATGAGCGTGCACGGCGACGACCTGATCGAGCTGCTGGCCGCCGCCGACCTGGCCCTCTACCGAGCCAAGGAGCTCGGCCGTGACCGCGTCTGCGTCCCCGTCGTCCAGCCACCCCCACGAC
>NZ_SMKP01000209.1:0-17597 GCF_004349015.1 Nonomuraea diastatica | reverse complement strand
ACAGATCCAGCCCGATCCCCTACCAGGAGGCCCTTCATGCCGAGCAGCGTTACCGGTGAACGCACCGACCCGGAACTGCCGGTCAAGCGTGGCTGCCCGTTCACCCCGCCCGCCGCCTACGAACGGCTGCGCGAGCGTCCGTAACCCAGCCACGAGCCCGTGACCAGCCCTCCTCTCGCAGCACAAGCGATCACAAGGGACATCAACGCGCGAACCGCCCTCTCAAGTGGTTGGACCACCTAACGTTCGTGTCACTTGATGTGGGCAAGGAAGAAGTCGCGGATGTCCTCGGCGAGCAGGTCCGGTACCTCCATCGCGGCGAAGTGGCCGCCGCGCTCAAACTCCGACCAGTGCCTGATGTCGTACAGCCGCTCGGCCAGCGGTCGTACCGACTGGGTGATGTCGTGCGGGAACACCGCCACGCCGACCGGTACCGGGCACGGCTCGATCCGCCGCGGAGTCTCGCGGGACAGCCGCGCCGAGGAAGCCGCGGTGACGGTCAGCCAGTACAGCGAGATGTCGGTGAGCATCCGCTCGTCGCTGATCTGCGAGCGAGGGTCCGTCCACTGTGCGAAGCGCTCGGCGATCCAGACCAGCTGACCGACCGGCGAGTCGGTCAGCGCATAGCCGATGGTCTGCGGGGTGAGGGCCTGCAGAGCCTGGTACGGCGGACGATTCGCCATCAGCTGCCTGACCTTGTCCAGCCGGGCCTCATCAGTTTCGGACAGCTCGAGGTCGGCGTCCGGGTCCGGCCGGGTCGGCAGGTAGTTGACGTGTACCCCGACGACCTGCTCGGGTGCCTCCGCGCCGAGCGCCATCGAGATGCCCGCACCGAAGTCGCCACCCTGCGCGCCATAGCGCTCGTACCCGAGACGGCGCATCAGCTCAGCCCAGGCCCGCGCGACCCGGACGATATCCCAGCCGCGCTCATGGGTCGGCCCGGAGAAGCCGTAACCCGGGATGGACGGAATCACCAGGTGGAAGTCGCGCGACAGTGGATCGATCACGTCGAGGAACTCCAGGAACGAACCGGGCCAGCCGTGGGTGAGGATCAGCGCGAGCGCGTCCGGTTTCGACGACCGGACGTGGACGAAGTGGATGTTCTGGCCCTCGATCTCGGTGGTGAAGTGCGGAAGCTCGTTGAGCTTGGCCTCGTGCTCGCGCCAGTCGTAGCCGGCGCTCCAGTATTCGACCAGTTCCTTGAGCCGCGCCAGCGGGAAGCCGTAGTCCCACCCGGCGTCGGCGACCTCGTTGGGCCAACGGGTGCGGGAGAGCCGGTCGGTCAGGTCGTCAAGGTCGGCCTGGGGGATGTCGATGCGGAACGGCTTGATCATGCTCTCAACTCCGAAGGGTTCATTCGACGGACAAACGTTCATACCGCAAACGTTTGATGCCCGAACGATATCACGATCGTTTGCGCCTCTAACGATTCGTTACACTTGTCACATGGAGAACCCATCCGAGAAGACGCTTGCCAGGTGGGAGAGCCTGCCTAGCTGGCTGCTCACGCGGACCGCCGGCCACGCTCAGCGCCTGGTGGGCGACGGATTCTCGGCGGTGCAGGCGCGCGGCTACCACTACCGCCTGCTGGCGACGCTGGAGGAGTTCGGCCCGGCCAGCCAGGCCGCGCTGGGCCGCCGTAGTGGCATCCACCTCAGCGACATGGTCGCGGCGATTAACGAACTCGCCGATCGCAAGCTGGTCGACCGCGCTCCGGACCCCTCCGACCGGCGGCGCAACATCATTTCGCTGACCACCACGGGCAAGCGGCAGCTGCGGCGACTGGAGAAGCAACTGGCCGAAACCCAGGACGAACTGCTGGCTCCGCTGTCACTCGAGGAGCGACAGCGGTTGACCCAACTGTTGTCCAGGCTGTTGGACTACCACAACCGGCGAACCGGCACCCCCGATGAGCTCTGACCGGGAAGCGCACCCAAGAATTGCTCGAAGGCCCGCCGCCAGGAGACGCCAAAACAACACTACGGCTGGGCCTCAGTCGGAGATGATCACGGTGCATAGATCAGCGTGCTGTTGCTCGGACTGGCGTGGGTACGCCGAGCTCGACCGGCTCCTGCGTCACGCCCAAACCACAGCGACGACCGAGAAACCCGGAAGCTGCGGCTTATTCAGCTGCAAGCCCTACCTGAACGGCGTTGCCTCTGGTCGGCCACGGTGCGGTGGGAAGAGGCGAGTGCCCGGCGCGCAGCGGCGGCCAGCGCGCTGTCGTCCCCGCCGATGCCGACCCAGGCGACGTGTCCATCGGGGCGGAGAAAAGGACCGTCTGGGCGGCGCCGGCGGCGCGCCTCGCAGGTCCCTACGGACGTTTTTACCTGTACACCACACCCGTGGGAACGTCTCACTCGCCCGCAAGATCACCATGGATGATCCCTATTCTGCGGTGGCAATGAGGTCCTGCAGGAAGCGCCCCAGCCGATCCAGGAAAGACACCACGAGGGTGTCGCCAGGGCGCAGCCGGTCCAGGGCCTTCCAGAGCTCTTCGGGTTCGGCGTTCTCGCCGGACTTCTTGTCGGCGAAGATGCGGATCTGGATGAGCTGCCGGCCCCGGCGCGCTTCGCCAACGCCGGAGACCGACAGCATGTGTTGTGCTGGTCAGCTCGGGTGGAGTTCGTCCTTCCACAGTTCGCGCTCGTCACGGCGTGGGTCCGGCACGATGGTGTTGCCCGGCTGGTTGCCGCGGTGGAACGTCATCACCGGGCGGTCGGTGGTGTTGTAGGGGGTCCATCCGGCGAGATCACCGGTCTTAACGAACTCGACCCAGCGTCCATGCAGGGCGTCCGCGAGATCTTGGGGCGGCTCCGGGCCGGTGAATTCCTTGGTGTCGGGATTGATGAGTTTGTCCCAGGCGAAGGGCAGCGGAAGGCTGCGGCAGGCGCCGAGTTGGACCCGCAGAGCGTTGGGTGTGGTGGGCGAGCGCCTGCCGAACTCGAAGACATGGGTGGTGGCAGGCGCGTCCGCGCGGGCGGAGGTCGGTGATGTCGGCTGCGGCGAGGTCCTGCTTGCGAAACCTGTCCGACAAGCGGCCCTGACCTCGCGTGGCTGCCACGAGTGACGTGGCCGCGCGGAAAGCTTTTTTCATCTCCTCGGGCCGATCCCCCACAATGGGACGCGGCGCCCCCTTTGGGCAGGGAAACTGTCTGTATGGCTTTCCCGCCTCACGAACATCAGCCCTTCGCTCACCTGAGCGCGCCCAACGCGACCTTCTACCGGGAGATCCTGCGTTCCTTCGCGCGCGCGAAGGAACGTTTCATCGTGCATCTGCGGCCCGAGGACGTGGCGGCGGAGCTGCGGCGGGACAACGACGACGCGCTCGCGCAGGCGCTGGACAAGCTCCGGGAATGGGGCAACCTGCGGGCCGACGCCGACACCGGCAGGGTCACGAGCGTGGAGGACTTCCACCGCAAGCGGTACCTGTTCCAGCTCACGCATGCGGGGCAGGCTGCCGAGCAGGCGATCGCGTTCTACGAGGATGCCATCGGGAAGCGCGGGGCGCTGCAGTCGGTGGCGTTGGGAGACATCGCCGAGCAGTTGCAGTCGCTGGCCGCCCTGGCTCATGATCCGGATCCCGACCCGGCGCGCGTGCACCTCCTGCTGCTGTCCCTGTCCGATCGGTTCTCGTCCCTGGCCGACAACGCGCAGGCGTTCATGGCCTCGTTGCGGCGCGCGATCGACTTCTCCGACGGTGACGTGGCGGGGTTCATCGCCTACAAGGAACGGCTGATCGACTACATCAACCGTTTCATCGCCGACCTCGCCAACTCCGGCGCGCGGATCGCCACGCTCCTGGGCGAACTGGAGAAATGCGACCATGATCGGCTGCTGCGGCTGGCCGCGCGGCGGGAGGCCGCCGACGCGGTGCCCGACGAGGAGGACGCGGCGGAGGCGTACGGGAGAGCCGAGGAAGCGGCGTTCGCCTCCTGGTCGAATCGCTGGCGCGGGCTCCAGGACTGGTTCGTCTCCACGGGCGCCGGTCGACCGTCGCAGGCGCGGTTGCTGCGCCAGGCGGCGATCACGGCGATCAAGCAGCTCATCGATGCGGTCGGGCTGCTCAACGAGCGGCGATCCGGTCGTTCCGATCGGTCCGCGGACTTCCGTACGCTGGCGCGCTGGTTCGCCGAGGCGCCCGACGAGGAGGCGGCGCATCGGTTGTGGCGGGCGGCGTTCGGGTTGACCCCGGCCCGGCACCTGACGGTGACAGCCGCGACCCTGGAGGAATGGCGCGAGGTCGGGTCCGGGGTTCCCTGGCCGGAGGCCCCGCCGATCAGGATCTCGCCACAGCTTCGCCGTACCGGTTCCTATGAGCGGCGCGGCAGACCCAACAAGGTGGCCGACCGCTCCCAGGCACGTAGGCTGCTGCTGGAGCAGGCCGAGCGGGAGGCGAGCGAGACGGCCGCCGCCCGGGCGGCGCTGCGGACCGGCGGCCCGGTCCTGCTGTCGGAGCTGGACGTGCTCGATCAGCGGGCGTTCCGGCTGTTCCTGGGGCTGCTCAGCGACGCGCTCGCCGCCCGCCGCCCCGGGGAGACGGAGGTGAAGACGGTGAGCGCCGACGGCTCGATGGAGGTGCGCCTGACGCTCGTCGCTGACGGGGGCCAGGCGGAGATCCGTACGGAGGACGGTGTGCTCACCGGACCCGAGCACGTGATAGAGATCACCGACCTGATGGCGGCGCGATGATCTCTGACGAGGACCAGGCCCAGCGGCGGGCCGCGCTGCGCGCGCTGCTGGCCAGGCCGCTGCTGACCGCCGAACGCGACCCCGAGGCGCTGGTGCTGGTGCGCCGGCACGTGACCGAGCTGCGCGACTGGCTCTCGCGCGAGACCGGCTGGCGGCTGGCCGTGGACTCGGGTGCGGCGCGGTTGTTCAAGACCGCCCCCGACACGCGGGACGCGACCCATCCAGCGCGAGGCAAGGCGGGAGAGCCATACGGTCGGCGCCGCTATGTGTTGATCTGCCTGGCTCTGGCGACGCTCGAACGGGCGGACACGCAGACCACGCTCGGCCGGCTGGCGGAGGAGGTGCTGTCGTCCGCGGCCGAACCCGAGCTGGACTTCGACTTCACCCTCGACAGCCGCGCCGAGCGGGCCGACCTGGTGGCCGTGGTGCGCACACTGCTGGATTGGGGAGTGCTGCGCAGGGTCGCGGGCGACGAGGACGCCTACCTGTCCGCGACCGGCGACGTGCTGTACGACGTGCGCAGGCCGGTGCTGGCCGCGCTGCTCACCGGCACGCGGGGCCCGTCCACGGTCACCGCGGTCTCGTTCGAGGACCGGCTCGCCGAGCTGACGGCCGAGCCGGTCGCCGACACCGACGACCTGCGCAACCAGGCTCTGCGTCGCAGGCTGACCCGCAAGCTGCTGGAGGACCCGGTGATCTATTTCGCCGACCTCGACGAGGCCGAGCGCGCCTACCTGGCCTCGCAGCGGCATGCCATCGTCCGCCGCCTGGAGGAGGCGACCGGGCTGGTGGCCGAGGTGCGCGCGGAGGGCATCGCGATGGTCGATCCGGATGACGAGCTGACCGACGTCCGCATGCCGGAGCAGCGCACCGACGGTCACGTGACGCTGCTGGTCGCCGAGCAGTTGGCCGCCCACGGCGAGTTGACGATGGAGGAGTTGAAGTCCTTCGTCCGGCGGGCGGCCCGTGAGCACACCTCCTTCTGGCGCAAGGGCGTGACGGAGCCGGGGGCCGAGGACGGGCTGCTGTCAGGGGCACTTGCCAAGCTCACGGCGCTGCGGCTGGTCCGCGTCACCGAGGACGCCGCCATAGGCCTGCCCGCCATCGCTCGATACGCCCTGGACGAACCCGTCATCAAAGGACAATGATGCCGCCCTCCCCGACCTCCGAACGCTGGAAGCCGCTGCGCGCCGGGCTTGTCGACCTGTTCTACTACGACGTGGAGGAGTTCCACTTCCACGACGGTCGCCTGCTGCTGCGCGGCAACAACGGCACCGGCAAGTCCAAGGTGCTGGCCCTGACGCTGCCGTTCCTGCTGGACGGGGAGCTGGCCCCGCATCGGGTCGAACCGGACGGCGACCGGCAGAAGCGCATGGAGTGGAACCTGCTGCTGGGCGGCAAGCACCCGCATCCCGAGCGGCTGGGCTACGCGTGGATGGAGTTCGGCCGCCGTGCGGCAGACGGTTCGGAAGAGTTCCGTACGATCGGGTGCGGGCTGAAGGCGGTCAAGGACCGCGGCATCGTCCGGCACTGGTTCTTCCTCACCCCGCAACGCGTCGGCGCGGAGCTCCGTCTGCTCTCTTCCACCGGAGTGGTGCTCACCCGGGAGAAGCTGCGTGACGCCGTCGAAGGCCGAGGCATGGTGTACGACCGGGCCGCCGACTATCGCAGGGCCGTGGACGAGGCTCTGTTCGGGCTCGGCGAGCACCGTTACGAGGCTCTGGTGAACCTCCTCATCCAACTACGCCAGCCGCAGTTGTCCAAGAAGCCGGATGAGAAGCTGCTGTCCCGCGCCCTCACCGAGGCACTGCCGCCGCTCAGTCCCGCTCTGATCGCCACGGTCGCCGAGGCGTTTCGCGGCCTGGACGAGGAGCGGGACGCCTTGCGCGGGCTGGCGGAGGCGCGCGAGGCGGCGGCGGGCTTCCTGGTCCATTACCGCCGGTACGCCGCCATCGCGGCCAAGCGCAAGGCCGCCGTACCGCGACTGGCACACAGCCGCTACGAGCATCTGGGCCGCGACCTCGGCGAGGCCGAGGGTCGCCACGCCGCGGCGGAGGCGGAGCTGGGGGCGGCCCAGCAGGTGCTGGAAGAGCTGGAGGCACAGCGGACCCTGCTGGAGGCGCGCCGCGACGCCCTCCGGCAGAGCCCGGAAATGCGTGACGCGGAACGACTCAAGCGGACCGGCCAGGAGGCCGAGCGGCTGGCCGACCACGCCCGCCGCTGCGCGCAGGAACGGGACCGCCTCACAGGCGAGGCGCAGCGCCGCGAACAGCGCGCCCGCACGGCCCGGGACAAGGCCGACGCGGCAGGCCGCGACCTCGGCCGGGTGAGAGACCTGACCATGTCGGCCGCCCGTGCGGCGCGATGCGAGCCCGAAACCGCCCGCATCGCACCGTCCGAGCCCGATCACCTCATCACCGCCGACCAACCGGAGCTGGCGCGGATCAGGCGTGCGGCGGAGGAGCTGGCGGACCGTCGGGAACAGGCGATCGGCGAGCTGGAGCGGCTCATTGACGGCGTGCGGCAGGCTCAGGAGCGGATGAGGTCCGCGCGTGCCGAGGTGGAGCGGCTGACCGCGGAGACGCAGGCCGTCGCCGAACGCGTCGCCGACGCGGAGGAGGCGGTGGGCGGAGCGGTCGCCGGGCTCGTCCAGGAGTACACCCTCTACCTGGCCGGTCTTGTCGAGCTGCGGCTGGACGATCCCGATGAGGTGATCGCGGCGCTGGAGTCCTGGGCCGCCTCCACCGACGGCCCCAACCCGGCCGCGAGCGCCGTGGGCGACGCGGCCAGAGCGGCCACCGACGCTCTCGGCCGGTTGGGCGCTGAGCTGGACTCCGGGTTGGAGGAGGCGACGCAGGCCGCCGCGGACCTGTCGGAGGAGATCGTACGGCTGGAGGCAGGCGGCCACGAGACGCCGCCTCCACCTCACACGCGCGACCCCGCCACCCGCCCCGGCCGTCCCGGCGCGCCCCTGTGGAAGGTGGTGGACTTCGCCGGCGCCCTGCCTGCCGACCATCGGGCCGGGCTGGAGGCGGCGCTGGAGGCCGCCGGGATCCTGGATGCCTGGGTGACGCCGGACGGGAAGTTGCTGGCCGGGGACGACACCGTCGTCGTGGCCGGCGAGCCGCTGACCGGCCCATCCTGCGTCGCCGTCCTGCGGCCGGCCGTGGACCGGGCCGATCCACAGGCCGCGGCGCTGGCCGACGGCGCCGTGGAGGCCGTGCTGTCGGGCATCGGGCTCGGATCCGGCCACGGTCGCCGGGCGTGGGTGGCGGTGGACGGCCGGTGGGCGAACGGCGTACTCACCGGATCGTGGCACAAGGTTGAGGCCCGCTACATCGGCGAGGGCGCTAGAGAGGAAGCGCGGCGGACCCGGCTGGCGACGCTTCGCAGGGAGCTGGACCAGGCGAATCGGCGAATCGACGACCTGCGCGGCCGGCTTGAGTCGCTCGCCGCGCGCCGGGACAGGCTCGCCGCGGAACACCACGGCCTGCCTCCGGACGCCGACCTGCGGGAGGCGCACGTCAAGCGCGCCACCGCGTACGAACGGCGGGACGAGATCGACGCCGCGCATGCCGCGGCGGCCCAGCTACTTCGCGACCGGCAGGACGAGCTCCGGGACGCGGGCATCCGGGCCGAGGAGTTCGCCGCGGACGTCGGCCTGCCCGCCGAGCTCGGCCCGCTCGGCGAGGTCAAGGCCGCACTCACCCGCTACCGGCTGGCCTTGGCCCAATTGTGGCCCGCCGTACATGCCTGGGGCGACGCGTGCGAGAGCGCCGCGGACGCCGAAGAGGAGCTCGGCCGGACGAAAGAGCAGCTCGACGATGCCACCGAACTGGCCGCGAAGGCAGGCGAGGAGGCAGACGTCGCGGCCGAGGCGTACCGCACCCTGGCCGCGACCGCCGGCGCCGCGGTCGAGGAGTTGTTCAGTCGGCTCGACCAGGTGGAGCGCGAGCTGAGCGAGCGTGCCATCGCTGAGCGCACCACTCGCCGACGCGAGCAGAAGGCCCTGCAAGAGCGCGGCAAGGCCGAGGGCGAGCGCGACAACCTGCGTAAACAGATCGAGGAGGCGGCCACGGCACGCGACACCGCCGTGCGCGAGTTCCAGTCGTTCGCCGCCACCGGCCTGCTGAATGTCGCGCTCGCCGACCTGGACGTGCCTGACACGGGCGGCGAATGGGCGGCGACGCCCGCCGTGCTCCTGGCCAGGACGGTCAACGCCGAGCTCGACGCCGTGGACGACGGCGACGGCCCCTGGGATCGGGTGCAGAAGAAGGTCGCCGAGGAGCACAAGTTGCTGTCGGACGCCATGGCGAGACACGGGCACTCCGTCGGGCTGACTCTGCGCGACGGCGTCATGATCGTGGACGTGGTCTTCCAGGGCCGTACCAGGGACATGCCCGAGCTGGCCGGGGCGCTGGCCGAAGAGACCGAGCAGCGCGCTCAGCTCCTGTCGGCCAAAGAACGCGAGATTCTGGAGAACCACCTGCTCAACGAGGTCGCCGGCACGCTACATGAGCTGATCGCCGCGGCCGAGTCCGAGGTCCAGGAGATGAACGCCGAGCTGGAATCCCGCCCCACCTCCACCGGCATGCGGCTGCGCCTGATCTGGAAGACGGCCAGGAACGCCCCCGACGGGCTCGACCGGGTCAGGGGCAAGCTCCGCCAGACCGTGGATGCCTGGTCCACCGCCGACCGGTCCGCCGTCGGCGCGTTCCTGCAGGAGCGGATCGCCCGCGAACACGCCGACAATCCAGCCGCGGGCTGGACCGAGGCATTGACCAGGGCGCTGGACTATCGCACCTGGCACGAGTTCGCGATCCAGCGGCTCCAGGACGGGCAGTGGCGAGCCGCGACCGGTCCAGCCTCCGGCGGCGAGCGGGTGCTGGCGGCATCGGTGCCGCTGTTCGCCGCCGCCTCGGCCCACTACAAGTCCGCGGGCAACCCGCACGCGCCGCGCCTGGTCGCACTGGACGAGGCGTTCGCCGGGGTCGACGACGACTCCCGGGCCAAGTGCCTCGGCCTGCTGGCCACGTTCGACATGGACGTGGCGATGACCAGCGAGCGCGAGTGGGGCTGCTACCCGCAGGTCCCCGGCCTGGCGATCTGCCAGCTGTCGCGCCGTGACGGCATCGACGCCGTACTGGTGACGCCCTGGCGGTGGGACGGGCGCGAACGGCGGCGGGTGGACCGCCCTGCCAGCACGGTGCCCGCGCTGTCCCCCGCACCCCCCGTGCGGCAGGACGGCTTGTTCGGCATGGACGAGGACGGTGTGCCCGGTTGAGCGGCGGCGACACGGACGGCTCCGTGACAGGCGACGGCGCGAGCGAGAGGCTGGTGCGGCTGCTGGGCGGCGATGAGATCGCCTGGCTGGTCGACCGGACACGCCACCGCCTGGAGCAGGGCAAGCCACTGACCGGGACGGTGACGCTCACGGCCGCGACCCCGGCCCAGCGCCGGGCGGCCCAGGTGCTGCTCGGCCGCCGCGCGGGAGCCGGTTCCTCACTGTCGGTCTCCTTGGACGAGGTGGACCGCATCCTGCGAGCCAGTGGCGTCACCGCGGACGGGCTGCGCGAAGCCGTCGTCCGGCTGCGCGGCCCGATCCGGGATCTGTCCGGCGAGAAGGCTGCGCGGACGGCGGCCTGGGAACGGGCTTTCACCAGGCTCGATGCGCTCATCGCCGACCGGCCCGAGCTGTCCGGGTGGCGATCGTGGCTGGAGTCCACCGGCCTGGTCAGAAGGCTCGCCGCCACGGCCGGAGAGGCACGTACCCTGCTCGACCGGCTGAGCGCCGTGCTGGAACGGCTGCCGTCGCCGGGCACGCCCCTCGGCAGGTTGGCCGCCGAGACCTGTGGCGACGCACACGGTCTGGACGAAGGACGCCCGCTCGCGACCCTCGCCCTGTCCGCGGCACGCGCCCTGTCCGGCCTGCCGTACGCGGGCGAAAGCGGCGCGGACGCCCGCCGCTCGGCCTGGGCCGCGGTCGGCGTGCACCTCGACGACCTGTCCTCACTCGTGCTCTGCCTGGGGCTGCCGGGTGACGACCGCTCCCCCACCGGACGTGTGCTCAGCGCCGCCAGAGCGGCGGGCGAGCCGTGCGTGCTGACCCTGCGCCAGCTCCGCCGGCATGAGTCCCCCTTTCCTGCCGGCCTGGTCAGGATCTGTGAGAACCCAGTGGTGGTGGCCGCGGCGGCCGACGAGCTGGGAGCCTCCTGCCCGCCCCTGGTCTGCGGGGGCGGCCGGCCGTCGACGGCCGTCTGGCGGCTGCTGGACCTCCTCGCGGCCGGCGGCGCGACGTTCGCCTACCACGGCGACTTCGACTGGGGCGGGATCGCCATCGCCGCCTCGGTCCACGAACGGCTCGGGTTCCTGCCGTGGCGCTTCGACGCCGCCTCCTACCAAGCCGTGCCCTCGTCGGCGCCGCTGTCCGGTCAGGCCCGCCCGACCCCCTGGAATCCGGGGCTCGCCGTGGCGATGGAGCGACGCGGCGTACGGGTCGAGGAGGAACTCGTGCTTGCCGAGTTGATCGCCGACCTGGTCCCGAAGAGGCGTGGCGGGCACTGGAGGCCCAGATGACACCGCCCGCCCTCCCCCTTCCCGATCTGCGGCACGGGGGAAGCCTGGGGTGCCCGTGAACGCAGGCCCAAGAAACCAGATAAGCCCGGCAAGAGCATGAGGTCGAAGAAGAAACGGCGCCGTTATGGATGTCATGAAGCAGGCCGGGACTCTCAAGGAGCGGCTGGTCGATCTCGCCCTGTCACCCCGGTTCGCCCGCGAGTTCGACAAAGCCTACGAACAGAGCCACCCCCGGCGGTCGCTCATCACCGCGCCCCAGAACCGGGATGATTCGCTGGCGGTGGCATGGTCGAGCGGGGGTCTGGCCAGCCAAATCCCGAGGACGTGCGGTGCGCCGAGAGCCACCAGCCGGACGGGACCCGGCGCGACGACGCCGAGACGGTCGACCGCAGGGCCACCGGCATGCGGGCTGACGGGCTGGGGACGATGGCGATCTGGATCTACGTGTCGGCGATGGCGGCGCTGCCGGAAACCGGCGACCAGGTGCTGTAGGCGCACGGCCCGCCGGCGACGCGGCCGCCGATTATCCGGTCGGCGCGTCCGCGCCCACATCCGGACCGCTGAGGCTCGCTTCCGTCGCGTCGAGGCTCACGTGCGAGGCGTCGAGGTTCATGTCCTGGGTGCCTATGACGGACAGCAACTCCAGCTGGGCCGCACCCTGGCTGCCGGGCGGCGCGGTGAACCACAGCAGGCGCTGGCGGCCGTCCTCGCTGAACAGGCTGTGGCAGTCCACCTCGATGATCCCCAGCGCCGGGTGGACCAGGCGCTTGTGGTCCGCCCGGCGCAGCGCAACGTCATGGGCGTCCCACAGGGCGGCGAACTCGGCGCTGCGCCGCCGCAGCGCCGACACCATCCGCACCACGTGGGCGTCGCGGCCGCGCCGGGCAGCGACCGCCCGCAGGTCGGACACGAAGACCCGGGAATGGTGCGGGTGCTCGTCCGGCGGGTAGAGCGCGCGGGCGGCGGGGTCGGTGAACCAGCGGTAGACGTAGCTGGCCTCCGGGCCGCGCCTCATCGGGTGCCGGCCGATCAGCGCGGCGGCCAGGTCGTTCTGTACCAGGGTCTCGTGCAGGTCAGTGATGATCATCGCGGGCGTCGTGGCCAGCCGGTCCAGCATGGCCAGCATGGCGGGCTGGACGTGCGCGGTCGGGCCGTGCGCCGCCGGGACAGGCCGGCCCGCGAGATGGAACAGGTGATCGCGCTCGTCGCCCTCCAGCCGCAGCGCGCGGGCGAGCGCGGCCAGCGTCTGGGCCGACGGCTGGGCGCCGCGCCCGCGCTCCAGCTCGGTGCAGTAGTCCGCCGACAAGCCCGCGAGCTGCGCGACCTCCTCCCGGCGCAGCCCGGGCACCCGGCGCCGGGGGCCGGCGGGCTGGCCGACGTCGGCCGGCCGGACGCGGGCGCGGCGAGTCTTCAGGAACGCGGCGAGTTCGCGGAGGTCCACCTCGATCGCGACCGGCGCGATCGGCGTCAATCCGGTCGACGTGCACGTACGCTCGGGCACCCTGCCGCTCCTCGGCGAGCCGCCGTTCACGCTCGGCTGGGACGTCGCCGGCGTCGTCGAGGCCGTCGGCCCCGGCGTGTCCGCCTTCGCCCCCGGCGATGAGGTCCTTGGCCTGCTCGCCATGCCCGGCGCGGGCAACACCTACGCCGAGTACGTCCTCGCGGCTGTCAACGAGATCGTGCCCAAGCCCGCCGACTTCAGCGTCGAGCAGGCGGCGGGCCTGCCGATGGCCGGTCTCACCGCCTGGCAGAGCCTCGTCGGCCTGGCCCGGGTCGAGAAAGGGCAGCGGGTCCTGGTGCACCGTGCCGCCGGCGGCGTCGGCCACCTCGCCGTACAGGTCGCCAAGGCCCGCGGCGCCCACGTCGTCGCCACGGCGAGCCCGGGCAAGCACGAACTGCTGCGCCGCCTCGGCGTGGACGAGCCGGTCGACTACCGGACCCGGGACTTCACCGAGATCGACCCGGTCGACGTGGTGCTCGACCTGGTCGGCGGCGCGTACGGCGACCGATCCGCCCGCGTCGTCCGCCCCGGCGGCCTGCTGGTCAGCGCCTACCCACAGAACACCGGAATCACGCCGGACCGGATCGCCGGGCTCGGCATCCGGCACGCCGTCCTCGTCGTGCACCCGTCCGCTCCCGACCTCGCCCGGCTGACGGCACTCGTCGTCGAAGGGCGGCTCACCGTGCACGTCGACCAGGTGCTGTCGCTGGCGGAGGTCGCCAAGGCGCACGAGGTCATCGCAGGCGGGGCGGTCACCGGCAAGCTCGTGCTCGTGCCCTGACAGCGGCCGCACCCCTCTACTCCCTGGACCACCGAAGGCCCCGTACCAATGAAGGCAAGGAGAATCATGAGACGCGGTATCGCCCTACTCCTCGGCGCGGTCCTGGCAGCGGGCCCCAGCCTGCCTGCGCACGCGCACCCCAGCCACCCGACGCCCACGACACCCGGCGCGACGCCTGCGGCGGCCGAACCGACCTACGGGAAGGGGTGGCAGCCTCGGGCGGCGATCGGCGGCGGGCCCCGCCAAGAGCACAGCGTCGCCGCGCTCGGCCACCGGGTCTACGTCATCGGCGGCATCGTCCCCAACCCGGCCGGCGGCGTCGCCGCCACCGGGCGGACAGAGGTCTACGACACCCGGCGCGACACCTGGTCGGAGGCGGCCCCGCTGCCCGTCGTGATGAACCACCCCAACGTGGCGACGGTCGGTGGCCGGATCTACGTGCTCGGCGGGCTGTCCGGCGGCGCGTCGTGGCAGGCCCTGCGTGACGGCTTCGTGTACGACCCGCGTACCGACCGGTGGACACCGTTGCCGCCGATGCCGGCCGGCATGGAGCGGGGGAGCGCCGCGATGGGCGTACGCGGGACGAAGATCTATCTCGCGGGCGGCATGCGCACGCTGACGCCCGGCCCCGGCGGCCTGCAGGACACGGTGGACCTCGTATCGTCGTACGACGTCGTTACCGGCCGGTGGGAGAGCCTGCCGAGCCTGCCGCAGGCGCGCGACCACGTCGGCGGCGCCATCGTCGGCGCGACCTTCTACGTGCTCGGCGGCCGCGACCGGGGACAGGTCAACGTGCGCGACACCGTGTACGCGCTCGACCTGCGCTCGCGCCGCTGGTCGGAGCGCGCGCCGATGCCGACGGCCCGCGGTGGGATCGCCGCCGCGGCCGTGGGCGGCAAGATCTACACGTTCGGCGGCGAGGGACGGCACGACGGGACGAACCCGAACACGGTCTTCGCCGAGGCCGAGGCGTACGACACGGCGCGCGACCGCTGGGTGCGCCTGGCGCCGATGCCGGTGCCCCGGCACGGGACCGCCGCCGTCGCGGTGGGCGGCACGATCTACATCCCCGGCGGCGGTACCGCGGGCGGCGCGGCCCCCGTGGACGTCAACGACGCCTACCGGCCGAGGGCCGTCGGGCGTCAGGCGGCCTCGTAACCGGGAAAGAGCGGCCCGGCAGACGATGACCGGCTGGGGCGACGTGATCTGGCGGTGGCTTCGAAGCGGGTGCCGCAGGTTCGAATCTGCCGGGGCGCGCGTCTCCACCAGGCATTTCGGCCCGTGACCTGCGGCTTCTCAGCCGCAGGTCTTCTGCTTTGGTGGACCTTGGTAGGCAGCCAAAAGCGCTCGTACGCAGCCGTAGGACCATGATCCGGGGAGATGGCCGGGATGATCTCGGCGGTGTTTACTCAGGTCAGACACCGCTTCGGAGAACGACTGGCCATGACCCTGAACGCCGACGGCGACCCGACGATCGTCTGGATCGACCACAAGCTCGCGCCGCCCGGCCTCAGCTGGAACCTGCACGTCACCACCCACTCAACCTCACCCCTGGCTGTGAGAGGAGAAACCCCCTGTGACCCGGTCGTACCGTTGCCGCACCGTGGAGACGACGGCATGGTCCCGGCCGCGCCGACGCGGCACGGCTCCAACAGACATACGCCGTCTGAGCGAGGCGTTCGGCGACGCGCTGCGGGTGCCCGGCAACTGGGACACCCATCGCGACCGTGAGGCAAGGCCACAACTCTCCTATGTCTGCGGACATGCTGCCGACGCTCTCGTGCGCGAATCCTTTGAACTCGGGGCACACCACCTCACGACGTGCCCCGCTCTGTGAGCGATTCGGGATCGGCCTTCCGCCGCATAGCCAGCGAATCCGCTGCAACCTGGCGATACACGCAATTGGCGATCAATAACCAACTTCGCGCTTCAGACGCCCTCTCATGGCCGCCGTCAGTCAGGACCGCCCCGAACCCCTCACTCTCGCTCGTGCTGACCACCGATGCCGGCACCACCCTCGAATCGAGTGGCGCGGGCAAGGACTCGGCGGGAGGCCTCGAGTTGCTGATCCTTGTTGATCTCGAGTGTCCGGAAGTACGCCGCGTTCGCGCGAATGGCATCTTGCTGAATGCGTTTCTCCGCCGCGGCCCAGATCGAGACGAGATCGGTCTTCTCTTTGCACCACACGTCTGTCTGCGCCGCCGTGATCTCATGACGGGAGGGACTCCCGGCGCTCATCCACCGCTCGTCGGTGACGGCCGCGAGCGGGTCCGGGTAATGAAACCCCTTCTCTCTCATGCATGCGCTCCATGCGCGAAATGCCACTCCGACATCTCCGTCGCGCCGAGATTCGTCGAACGTCTGGCTGATGAGGGAGTTGAACAAGGACGCGTCGATATTCTGGGTGTCCTTCGAAAGAGTTTGACGGGCTTTCTGCGAGCAGCCGTCCGCATCCTCGGCGGGATCGCCATAGGCGGCCCGTCGCGCCGCAGGCGACAGTTGCTTCATTCGGTCGTCCCGTGCCGCGTTGTACTGCGCCACCGATGGCCGGTCGAAGGGCGTGTGGTAGCCGAAAAGGCGGCCGATCTGCGGTTCGATGACGCCGTAACGGCGGCGGTTCTGCGGTTCGATGTCCTCCCCGTCCGGGAGGGGCACAACGTTCCACTCCATCCCCTGGCCGCGCATGCAGTCACGGATGAGGAGATCCTCCGCGGCCTCGATCGTCACGATCTCAGCCGGGGAGAAGTTGTAGGCGTCGAAGGGGACGACGAGTTGCTGAGCCTCTTCACCCGGGAGCGGAACATGTACAGCAGACGCTGTCGTCTCGTCCGGTTGAGTGGGGGATTTCGCCGTGACCGCCGAGCAGCCACCGGCTGCGATGACGAGTGCCAGCACCGCGCTCGTCAGCCGAACAGACACGTTGAGCTCCTATCAGACATGGGCGGAGTGCGGCGACGGTGGCGCCGGGTGCACACTCCGCCCCTACCCGTGCGACTACCTGAGGGAGCTCGCTTTATTGTCGAAACCGTTATTGCTGAAGTCTTCGTCCTCGCTGTTGGGCTTGGCGGTGTAACCCACCGCCCCCGCGCAATTGGCGCTGTTATACAGCCTTACGGACCGGCCCGTGTCATTGATCATCGAGCTCGCGCTGTTGTTCATGGGGCCATCCACGTTCTTACAGGTGCCGTCCGGCCAGAACAACACGTACTTTCCACCCCAGAAGTTGTGTTCGTCATGCTGGAACAGGCAGAACGTGCCGCATGGCGTGGCGGCCGAGCTGGCCTGAGCCGTGGCGCTCGAACCGAACAGGGCAGCGGCGCTCAGCAATACGGCGCCTACGGTGAGAGTGGTCTTACGCTTCACGTGACATACTCCAATTCGATTGATTCGCCACAACACTTGTCCGTACCGTAGCCCTCAAGACAGGGCCGAACCAGCGCGCGATTCTCTTGGCTTCACGCCCTCCGATCCGACTCCTATCGTCAGGCACTCGCCACGCTACCCGACATCGGCACATCAGACCTAGGCACAGACTCGACGCTTTTTTAACACCGCGTCTACAAGAGATTCAACGCGACCCCCTGTTTCCTCCCCGTTTCCACCCCGCCAGGACCTATCCAATGAGCCCTTTTCGTGCGCCCAGAATAGTGGGAGGTGAAGCCGTGACGTAGCTCTTCGTACGCTCGTCGTGGCTTGCCGGCGCGGGCACGAGGCCCGGTAGCGTCACCTACTAGAAAGTCTCTGCCATAGCACCCACACCCTGAAGAACGGGAAGACCTTGCGAGGCGCTCGCGACAGACGTCATTCTGACCAGGTAAAAGGTGGTGAGAGACGACGGCAAGGTGGTCGAAATACGTTTCGAGCTTCATCCATGGCGCTAGCGACAGAATGTCGGCAAGGCTGTGCGCGTCCGGCCGTTCCACTGAACCTTTTCCAACCTCCCCTACGGATACCCCGGGTAACAGCGTGATCGCGATGCCGGCGTTCGGCCGGTGACATGAAGAAGCTCCTGGTAGACGGGTTGATCACCACAATCCGCACCATCAC
>NZ_SMKP01000208.1:0-17799 GCF_004349015.1 Nonomuraea diastatica | reverse complement strand
CCCATGTAGAGGGCCACGAAGGCGCTCAGCCCGACGTACACGACCGAGCGGAACACGATCACCAGCGTCAGCCGGGCGAACGACGGCCAGTCGTCCCGGCGGGACACCGGCGCGGCCGCCCGCGCCACCGGACCGCCCCCTGACAACGCCCGGATCGCCGGGAGCGTCACCACCGCCCCCAGCACCGCCGGCAGCGCGAGGAACGGCGACGCGCCGAGCCCCCACACCGCCAGCAGCGGCGTCACCAGCACGGGAGCACAGGCGAAGCCCAGCGTCCCGCCCAGCGAGAACCAGCTCATCCGGACGTGGCTGCCCGCGCTGGCGACCCTGGCCAGCCGCGCCGACTCCGGATGGTAGGCCGCCACGCCCAGCCCGGACAGCGCCACCGCCAGGCAGGTCAGCACGTAGGAGTCCGTCACTCCCCCGAACGCCACCCCGGCGCCCGCGGCCACCATGCTCACCGGGATCAGCCACGGCATCCGCCGCCGGTCGGTCAGGACGCCGAAGAGCGGCTGCACGATCGACGACGACAACGTCGCCGCCAGCACGATGCCGGAGACGGCGACGTAGCCGTATCCGCGCCCGGCCACCAGGAAGGGCACGAGGGCGGGCACCGCGCCCTGGTAAAAGTCCACGGTCGCGTGGCCGGCGGCGAGCATGGGAATCCTGTTCACGCTCCGATCCTGCACATGGCGAGACTGGCGCGCTTCCGATAAATTGCCAACCTATGTCGGAGATCCGCCACACGCCCGAAGCGCCCACCGGCCGGCGGCCCCTGGCCCCCGGCACGGGCATCGACGCGCACCGGCACGACACCCACCAGATCGTGTACGCCTGCCGAGGCGTGCTCTCGGTCACCACCGGCTCGGGCATCTGGGTGGCGCCCGCCAGCCGGGCCATCTGGATCCCGGCCGGCACCGTCCACGAGCACCGCGCCCGCGGCGACACGGACCTGCGCCTGGTGGGGCTCTCCGACAACCCGCTCGGCCTCGACCGCCCCGCGGTGCTGGCGGTCGGTCCCCTGCTCCGCGAGCTGATCATCGCCTGCACCGGCGACGACGGCCCGGTCGGCGCCGAGCGGGAACGGCTGCGTGCCGTGCTGCTCGACCAGCTCAGGCGCGCCCCCGAGCAGCCGCTGCACCTGCCCGCCCCCCGTGATCCCCGGCTGGCCGCCGTCTGCGCGGCCCTGCACCGCGACCCCACTGACGGAAGGCCCCTGGCCCGGCTCGCCGTCCAGGCCGGCACCAGCGAGCGCACGCTGGCCCGGCTGTGCCGCCGCGAGCTCGGCATGAGCTTCCCCCAGTGGCGCACCCAGCTCCGGCTGCACCACGCGCTCCTGCTGCTCGCCGACGGCGTCCCCGTGACCGCCGTCGCCCATCGGTGCGGATGGGCCTCGGCGAGCGCCTTCATCGACGTGTTCCGGCGGGCGTTCGGGCACACCCCCGGCCGCGCCTTTACGTTGTAGATTCGCTACACGGCGCGCAGGAACGACGCTGGGCACCTGTCCAGGGCGTTTCCGGTAAACGGTGCAGGGCGGCTAGGCCTGCCACGTGGCGTCCGAGACGGGCTGGTAGCGACAGGTCCTGCCGGTCGAGATCGAGGCGCGGAGGTGGTGGGCGAGGTCCGGATGGCTGCGGTCGAGGCGGGCGAGCGCCGCGCGGATGCGGTTGGACACCGTCTTACGGGCGCGTTCAGCCGCGTCGCCGGCACGTTCCGTGGCGACCTGAATCTCCTCGACGAGCCGCAGGCGTTCCTGGTCGAGCCGGGCGGCCTGTTCGTCGTCGCCCAGGCGGAGGGCCCTGGCGATCTCCTCGCCCAGCCGGGTGAGCCGATCGCGGTAGCCCGCCTTGGCCCCCTCGCCGGGCGCCGGGACGCCGGCCAGCCGCAGGGCCGGCACCTCCACGCCCGGCCGCCGGAGGAGGACCCGCAGGTCGTGCAGGCCTTTGGCGTCGGGCACGCGGACGGTGCGGCCCGCGTACGTGAGCGTCCACACAGTGCCGTCGAACCTGAACACCCTCGACGGGCCTGTGCTCTGGGATCGGAGGCGGCGGGCCTGCTCGCCCGGGCCGACCGTGCCGAGCGCCGCCGACTCCCGCTCCAGGTGGTCCAGGTGCGCCCGCGCGGCGGCTGCGTCGCCGTCATGGCCGCGCACGAGCAGCGCATCGGCCAGCCTGAGCCGGGCCTCGATCGACCAGGGACGAGCCTGGAGGCGGTCGGCGGCGTGCCAGGCCGCCGTGAACCCGTCGATCGCCTCGTCCCACCGCTCCAGCGCGGCGTGCAGCAGGGCCGCCCAGTGCGCCATCGGGCCCTCGACGGTCGCCATGCCCGGGACCGCCCACTCGCCGGCGAACGGACCGATCACGGCCAGGGCCCGCGCGCACTCCGCGGGGTCCCGTACGGCAGCGGCCACCTCGGCCTGGAGCCGCAGCCGCAGCGGCGCGTACCAGCCGTGCCCCTCCGCTCCGGCGTCGTCGTGCAGGTGACGCCGGGCGGCCGCGATGTCGCCCCGGCGCAGCACCGTGGCCGCCCTGACCAGGTGGGGATACGGGTGCAGGCCCTCATCGAGCCCGGCCAGCAGCGCCTCGGCCGCCTCCAGGCGTCCCCGGCGCAGTTCCAGCGCCCAGCGCAGGTGGCGGCACACGCTGGCGGCATCCACGTGCGGTGGCCGGTCGGCGGCGAGCGCCTGGTCGACGTACTGCGCCGCCAGGTCGAAGCGGCCCGTCAGGGTGGCCACGGTGGCCTGGTCCCAACGGGCATCGAAACGGAACCGCGGCAGGCCGGCGCGTTCGGCCGCGGCCACGAAGGTGCGGTGCGCGCCCAGGTAGCGGGGGTCACCCTGTTCCAGCAGCGCCCACGTGCGCAGGCGGGCGGCGTGGAGGTCGAGCTCCCGGTCGCCCGTGCGGCGGGCCAGGACGGCCAGCTCGCCGACGATGGCCAGGCGGTCGCGGGCCGTCCCCGGCCCCAGCATGGCGTCGTGGGCCGCCAGCAGACTCAGCCCGAGCGCCTCGTCATCCCGGCGGCCTCTGGCCAGGGCGGCGGTCCGGATGCTGAGCTCGCGTACGGCGTGGTCGAGGCCCGTAGCGGTCCCGGCCGGCGCGAGTTTGCGGTGTGCCTCCCGGATGAGGGAGACCTCCAGCGGGGGTTTCCTCGTGGGGTGTTCCAGCCGGCGCAGCACCAGCGCGGCCCGCGCCAGCAGCTCGTCGTCGCCGAGCCGCCTGGCGACCTCGGCGGCCTCCTCGAACGCCTCGTATCCCGCCGTCGCGTCGCCATGGTGGTGCAGGATCGTGCCCAGGTCGAGCAGGCCGAGCGCGCGGGTGCGCGGGTCTTGCGCGGGGATGAGCTCCAGCGCGCGGCGGGCGTGCCGAACGGCCTCCTCGGTGGCCATGCGGGCGGCGGCGTCGCGGGCGGCCCGCACCAGCCATGCCATGACCTCGCCGGCGTCCAGCGCGGGTCCGGCGAGCTCCACGTGACGGGCCATCTCAGCCGGTGAGAGCTCCACGTGTACGGGCGACCCGGCGGGGCCGTGGGCGGCCGCCACGGCGGCATGCCGCCGCCACCGATCCTCCTCGGGAAGTGACGCGTAGACGACCTCCCCCACCAGGTCGTGCGCGAACGCGAACCGGTCGCCCCCCGCAGGGACGATCAGCCGGGCCGCCACGGCGTGGGCGAGGAGCCGTTCCACGCGCTCGGCCCGCACCCCGGTCGTCGTGGCGAGCAGCCGCGCGCCGAATTCGTGACCCAGCACGGCGGCGGCGGCCAGCACCTCTTGCACCCCTGGTGGCAGCAGGGAAAGGCGTTCGGTCACGGCGGCGCGGACACCGGACGGGATCGCTCCCCCGTACTGGGGCAAATGAGCAAGCTGCTGGACGTAGAACGGGTTCCCACCGGTGCGCCGGTGGAGCTCGGCGGCGACCTCCGGCTCCGGCGCCCGCCCCGTGACCCGGGTGACCAGCTCGGCGACGCCCGTACGATCGAGCCCGGTCAGCGTGATCACCTGGGCCTTCGCCGCCAGTGACGACAGGAGCGGCTCGGCAGGTCCGGTCTCCGTGTCCCGATACGTCCCCAGGATCAGGAGGCGTTCCAGCCGAATGTGCTGGGCCATGAACCGCAGGAGCCGGAGTGAGGCGTCGTCGGCGCGGTGCAGGTCCTCCAGCACGACCGCCACCGGCCGGTGCTGGGCCTGGGTCGTCAGCACCGTCGTCACCGCCTCGTGCAGCGAAAACGCCGCCCCACCCCAGGACGACGCAGCCCAGGACGACACGTCTGGATCGGCCGGCCACCCGTCCGGCTCACCCGTTGGACCGCCTGGCCCGACCGTCCCGCTCGGCCCGAGCGTCCCCGTTTCCGGCTCGCCGAGAAGCGCGAACAAGGCAGGCCCCGCGACCCGCGTCGCCGCGGTCCATTCCGCCGGAGCGGCCTTCCGGCGCAGGGCCCGCACGACCTGGGTCCACGGCCAGTAGCCCGGGGCGCCGTCCCTGTCCCAGGAGGCGCCGCCGGCGACGAGGGCACCCGTGCGGCGGGCGGCGTCGGCCGCGTCGGCGACCAGCGCGCTCTTCCCGATCCCCGCCTCGCCGGCGACCAGCACCAGACCACCGTTACCGCCTCGCGCCCGCTCGAAGGCGCCCCGCACGATCGCGACCGACAGGTCCCGTCCGATGAGTGCAGGCATGCGGTCATTGTCCCAGCTCCGCCGCCCGGCCTGCTGCCCAGCCAGGCGTAGCGATCGCTACGCCGGTACTCGCGCCTGTCTTGCGACACAGGCAAGGAAGGGAGAACACCATGCGGCAGGACACCGACGCACGGGCGCTGACGCAGCTCGAACAGCGGCAGGCCGACGCCTGGGACCGCGGGGACGGCGACGCGTTCGCCGCCACCTTCACCGACGACGCCGACTTCATCGCCGTCAACGGTGAGCACATCCGCACGCGGGCGAAGATCGCCGAGAGCATGCGGCAGGGGCTCGGCACGTTCATGAAGGGAACGCGGTTCCAGCTCGGAGACGTGCGGCTCATCCGCTTCCCCTCCCCCGACACGGCGATCATGGTCACCAGCAACTGCGTGCTCCGCCCTGGCGAGGACGAGTGCCGGCCGCAGGGCCGCTCCATGCAGACCCGGGTGGCCGTGAAGCGCGACGGCGCCTGGCTCTTCACCACCTTCCAGAACACCAGGATCGGGCAGCCGCCGGCCTAGGCCAGGCCATCGAGGAGCCGTTGCACCACACCGGGCCGCCCGGACCGACCGGTGGCCCGCTAGCGGTACCCGGTCGCGTCCGCCGGCTTGCCTGCGTCGTGGACCTCGGCAAAGTAGCGCCAGAAGTCCGGGCGCGAGCCGTCGAGGTCGGTGAAACCGTACTCCTGTGCGAGGTGCCCGCTGGACAGTGACTCGCCGTTCCAGCGCGCGACGTCGGCGTCGCCGGCCAGTGCCGCGACCGCGCGTCCGACGTACGACGGGCTCTCGGACATGCAGAAGTGCGGCACGCCGGCCAGCGCGTCGCGCCAGTTGTCCTCGGTGACGCCGAACTCGTCGAGCATCATCTCCGAGCGCAGCCAGCCCGGGGTGAGCGCCACCGCCGTCCCGCCATGCGGCTTCAGCTCGTGTGCGAGCACGAACGCCATGCGCAGCACGCTGTTCTTCACCAGGTCATAGAAGTATGAGTTGCGGTAGTTCGTTCCGTTGTACGCGGACGTCCCGTCGGTCATCTCGACCATGAGCCCGCCCGGCTGCCGCACCAGCAGAGGCAGCAGGAAGTGGCTGGTGATCGCATGGGTCTCCACACCCAGCCGGAGCAGCCGCAAACCGTTGCCGAGGTCGTGTTCCCAGACCGGCTTGTCGAGCGCGAACAGCCGCTCGCCGCCCCAGACATCGTTGACCAGGACGTCGAGCCGCCCCTGCTCGGCGTCGATGCGCTCGGCCAGCGCATGGACCTGTTCGGGCACCAGGTGGTCGGTCGGCACGGCGATGCCGGTTCCCCCTGCGGCGGTGACGAGTTCCGCGGTCTGCTCGATCGTCTCGGGCCGGTTGTACTCCGAGCGCCGTTCCCGCGTCGTGCGGCCGGTGACGTAGACCGTCGCACCCGCCGCGCCGAGCTGGACGGCGATACCGCGCCCGGCGCCCCGCGAGGCCCCCGCGACCAGCGCGATCCTTCCGTGGAGGTCCGGTGTCGATGTGTCGGGCATGAGTCCCCCTGAGGTCCTGTGTTGTCTGTACGGCCCGGTCTACGCCCGTCATCGACGCCGACCGGTGCGACCATGCTCGACCCGAAACCCGACACCTTGTGTCCTCTTTCTTCACCCGTTTCGCGGACGCGCCTTTACATTGTAGATTCGCTACAATCGGGTGTCGTGAGTAGTTCGAAAGGCAAGGGCGGCACCCCGGCCACCGTGGCGCTGACCAAGGCCAAGGCCGCGTTCACCCTCCATCCCTACGCGCACGACGCCTCCGCGCAGGCCTACGGAGAGGAGGCCGCCGACGCGCTCGGCGTGCCGTACGACCGCATCTTCAAGACCCTGGTGGCGGAGGTCGAGAGCGGGCTCGCCGTGGCGGTCGTGCCGGTGTCGGGCAAGCTCGATCTCAAGGCGCTGGCCAGTGCCCTCAACAGCAAGCGGGCGGCGATGGCCGACGCCGCCAAGGTGGAGCGGGTGACCGGCTACGTCGTGGGCGGCATCAGCCCGCTGGGCCAGCGCAAGCAGCTCCCGACGGTGGTCGACTCCTCGGCCCTCGACTTCGAGACGATCTTCTTCTCGGCGGGCAGGCGCGGGCTGCAGATCGAGACCGCGCCCGACAACCTCGTCACGCTCACCCGGGCCGTCACCGCCCCGATCGGCAAGACCGGCTGAGCGCTAGTGCCGCCGCCGGGGGCGGTCCCGGCGGTCGCCATCGTGCCGGTCCCGGCGCGGCAGCGTGATCTCCACCCGCCGCGGCCTGCGCCCGAGCAGCCACTCGAAGAGGTGGCGGGGCCGTCTGCGGGCGTGGTGGTCGCCGCGCCGGCCCTCACGCCGCTCCTCCTCGGCCAGCGCCTCCTTCAGGCCGGGCGTGTGGCCGCCGCCGAAGCGGGACATGTCCGGCCCCGGGAATCCGCGCGGCTCGACCTCGCGCAGCGCGGGCCCCATCGACTCCACCCAGATCGGCCCCGGCAGCGACGCCCCCTGCACCGAGCCGTAATAGCGGTCCCCGATCCGAACCCCCGTCAGCGGGAACCGGTAGGACCCGCGGATGTCCCCGACGCTGACCGCCGCGGCCAGCGCCGGCGTGTACCCGGCGAACCACGCCGAGGTGTAACCGTTGTTGGTGCCCGTCTTGCCCGCCGCCGGGCGGCCGATGCCCTGGCCCTTCATCGTGCCTTCGGTGAACACCCCCTGCAGCACGTAATTGACGGCGTCGGCGACCGGCCGTTCGATGACCTGCTCACACGAGGGCGGCACGTGGGTGCGCCGGCCGTCCCTGCCGACGATCTCCACGATCGCCAGCGGCCGGCAGTAGCGGCCCCTCGCGGCGAACGTCGCGAACGACGCCGCCACCGTCACCGGGTCCATCTCGTTGACGCCCAGGGTGAACGTCGGCACCTCCTTCAGCGGCTCCCCGTCGGCCCTGACGACGCCGAGCGTCCTGGCCGTCTTCACCACGTTGCAGAGGCCGACCTTGCGCTCCAGCATCATGAAGAAGATGTTCACCGACTTCCAGGTGCCGGTCTCGATGCTGTGCGGGCCGCCCTCCCCCTCGCCGCTGGCGTTGAGGATGCGCGTGTTCGGGTCGTTCACGGGCCGGCCGGCGCAGTTGCGGTAACCCTGCCCGGGCACCAGCGCCCCCGGCGTCTTGAAGCCGTCGCCGAACCGCCACCCCTGCTTGAGCGCCGTGGCCAGCGTGTAGGCCTTGAACGTGGATCCGGCCTGGAACCCCTGGCCGCCGCCGTGCGCCGTGTCTGCGGCCAGGTTGAACGTGGTCTTGGGGCCGTTCTTGCGGTTGCCGGGGTTGCGGCCGAACCGCTTGCTGGCGGCCATCGCCCTGATCCGCCCCGTACGCGGCTCCACCATGGCCTCGGCGGCCACCTCGGTGTCCTCCGGCGACACGTGCCGGCGGATGGCCTGCTCGGCGGCGTGCTGCGCGATCGGGTCGAGACTCGTCCTGATCACCAGCCCTCCCCTGGCCATGCGCCTGCGCCGTTCGGTGGCGGTGTTGCCGAAGACAGGGTTCGACAGCAGCTCGCGCTGCACGTACAAGCAGAAGAACGGGTACGCGCTCTGCGCGCAGCCGCCGGGCTCGGGGCGGAGCCGCAGGCCGAGCGGCGCGTTCTTGGCGGCGGTCGCCTGCCGCTGAGTGATCAGCTTCAGCCCGGCCATCCGGTCGAGCACGAGGTCGCGCCGCGCCTTCAACCGCGCCCGGTGCTCCCGGCCGAGCGAAGGATCGGTCGAGTACGGCATCCGCACCGCGCCCGCCAGCGTGGCCGCCTCGGCCAGGGTCAGCTTGGCGGCCGAGGTGGAGAAGAAGCGCCTGGCCGCCGCCTCCACGCCGTGCGCGCCGGCGCCGAAGTAGGCGATGTTCAGGTAGCGCTCGAGGATCTCGTCCTTGCGGTACTTCTCCTCCAGCGCCAGTGCCAGCCGCAGCTCGGTGATCTTGCGCGCCAGGTTGGGGGCGCGCGCCTTGTCGCGCTCCGCCTCCGTCCGCGCGCCCTCGACCAGGATGTTCTTGACCAACTGCTGGGTCAGGGACGAGCCGCCCTGCCGGATGCCGCCCGCCTGGGTGTTGGTGAGCAGTGCCCGGAACGTGCCCCTGACGTCGAGCCCGCCGTGCTCGTAGAAGCGGGCGTCCTCGATGGCCACGATCGCCTGGCGCATCACCGGGGCGACCGCGCCGAGCCGGACGTTCGTCCTGTTGGCCTCGTAGAACTGGGCGAACTGGCGGCCGTCCTTGTCCAGCAGCCTGGTCACCTGCGCGAGCGGCTCCTCACGCGGAGCGGGCGGCAGGTCGAGGAACGTGTTCGCGACGTTCTTGGCGGCCATGCCACTACCGCTGACGGCGGGCACGGCCAGTGCCGCCGTCAGCACGCCACCGAGCGCTCCCGCCAGTCCGAGCGCACCGACGGATCTGAGTACGGTCACCTAGAAGATCTGCAACGCCCGGATCGGCGGCAAACGCCGGCTTGTGATCCTTTACCGTTTCCTGCGGATGTCCAGACCCAGGGACGCGAACTGCTCGAACGGCCGGTGATAGCCCCGCTCGATGTGGTGCACACCGCGCAGCGTGGAGGGCCCGTCGGCCACCGCGGCCGCCAGCACGGCCGAGAAGCCCGCCCTGATGTCGGGCAGCGTCACATCGGCGCCCTTGAGCTGGGACACGCCGCGCACGACGGCCGAGTGGCGGGCGTTGGTGTCGTGATAGCGGCATGCCGGCCCGCCCAGGCACTGGTCGAACACCTCGATCTCGCAGCCCATCCGCTGCAGCGCGGGCACGTACACCAGGCGGTTCTCGAAGACCGTCTCGTGCAGCACCGACATGCCCTGGCTCTGCGTGAACAGCACCATCAGCGGCGTCTGCCAGTCGGTCATGAAGCCGGGATGGGTGTCGGTCTGCACGGCGGCCGCGCGCAGCCCCTCGGGCGGCGCGGTCGCGCACAGGTACTCGTCGTTGATGTCGAACTGCGCGCCCATCCTGGCCAGCGTGGTGATCGCGGTGACCAGGCGATCCTGGGGGCAGCCGTGCACGCGCACCTCCCCCTGCGTGATCAGGCCCGCCGCCAGGTACGAGAACGCCTCGATGCGGTCGCCGTTCAGCCACGTGGACGCGCCGCGCAGCCGTTCGACGCCCTCGATGACGATCCTGCGGTCGGGCGAGAGCTCGATCCTCGCCCCCATCCGCTGCAGGAACAGCGCCAGCTCCACCACCTCGGGCTCCATCGCGGCGTTCTTCAGCACCGTCTTGCCCTCGGCCAGCACCGCGGACATCAGCACCGTCTCCGTGGCGCCCACGCTCGGGTAGGGCAACTCGATCCGGGTGCCGTTGAGCCGTTTGGCCTTGGCGAAGATGCCGGTGTCGCCCACCTCGACCTCGGCGCCCATCGCCCGCAGGGCCTCCACGTGGAAGTTCACCGGCCGGCGCCCGATCGGATCGCCGCCGACCAGCGGCACGAACGCCTCCCCCGCCAGGTGCAGCAGCGGGCCCAGCATGAGGATGGGGATGCGGTTCAGGCCGGTGAACGCGTCGGGCACCCGCGGCTCGATCTCCGGCCCTTGCGCGATCCTGATCTCCGTACGGGAGATCTCCACGTCGATGCCGAGCGCCCGCAGCATGGCCGCCGTGATCTCGACCTCGCCCACGTCGGGCGCGTTGTGGATGCTGCTCTCGCCGCTGCCCAGCATGGCGGCGACCATGTGCTTGGACACGCCGTTCTTGGAACCGCGCACCTCGACGTCTCCCCGGAGCGGACCGGAGGGCTCTATCAACCAGACCTCTTCTGCAATCACGAAGTGAGCCTAGCCGGGGGATACCATCGAGCTGATTCGGACGCACATGTGAAGGGGAGTGGCGTGACGAGGGAAGTACGCGCTTTTGCGGTAACTGTCCTCACACTCGCTGCTCTCGGGGTGGCCGCAGGGTTGCTCTGGTCAGGCATTTCTCCACGGGCCCCGTACACAGTCACGGAGGGTGGCAAATCCGTGCTGGCCGATCCGTCCACGCAGGCCCTGATCGCGGCGGACGGCTGGTTCGCGGTGATCACGGGCGGGCTGGGGCTGCTCTGCGGCGGGGTGGCATGGTTCGCGGCCCGCCGGTTCATGCTGCCGGTGCTGCTCGGGCTCGGCGCGGGTGGGGTGCTGGGGGCGCTGCTGACGGTGTGGACCGGGTCGACGTTCACCATCGGAGCCGTCATGGTAGAGGCCGCCGTGATGCCCGATGTCAAAGTCGTCCCGGGGGCGCTGACGCTGACCGCCCCCGGCGTCCTCGTGTCCTGGCCGCTGCTCGCGGTGGGGCTGTTCGGGCTGCTGGAGGGCATGCACGGGTACCACGAGTCGCCGCTGCGGCACCCGTACGGCGACCTGCCCTGAGATCACGGGCACCGGTTGCCCGCGGAGCCCCTCACGGGCGCCACCGGCCGCTGCGACTCATAGCGGCGGGCGGCGCTGACCGTGGCCGGTGGCCTGCTCGAACGCGCGGGCGACGCGCAGGACCCGGGCGTCCTCGAACGGCCGTGCGACGATCTGCACCCCCACCGGCAGGCCGTCCGTCGTGAACCCCGCCGGCACGGACGCCGCCGGCGCGTGCAGGACGCTGATCCAGTAGGCGGAGCGCATCCACGCGAGATAGTCGGGAAGCCGCTCGCCGTTGATCTCGCTGACATGGGGCTGCTCGATGGGGAACGGCGGCACCTGGCTGACCGGCGCGATCAGCACATCGTAGGTGTCGAAGAACGCGGACATGCGCTGGTAGAGGCGGCTGCGGGCGCGCTCGGCCGCCGCCAGGGCGGCCCCGGTGACCTCACGGCCCCGCTCGACGTTCCAGGCGGTGTTGGGCCCGAGGCCGTCGAGGTCACCGAAGGACAGCGCGTAGTTCCACGCCCGGTAGGTCCTGAACGCCTCCTCCGCGCCGGAGAGGTCGAGCCCCACCTCCTCGACCCTGGCTCCCAGCCGCTCGAACACGGCCGGAGCCGTCGCGGTCACGGCCGCCGTGCGCGGGTCGACCGGCAACCCACCCAGGTCGGGGCTCCACGCCACCCGCAGGCCCGCCACGCCCTCTTCCGGCTCCGGAGTGAAGACCTCCCTGATCGCGTGGGGGGAACGGCGGTCGAACCCGGCGATGGCCGAGAACATCAGCGTGAGGTCGTCGACCGTCCTGGCCATGGGCCCCTGGACGGACAGCGTGTACCAGGCGGCGGTGTCGGACACGCCGGGCACCCGGCCGGGCGTGGGACGCAGGCCGACGACGTTGCAGAACGAGGCGGGGTTGCGCAGCGAGCCGCCCATGTCTGAGCCATCGGCCAGCGGAACCATGCCGGTGGCCAGGGCGGCGGCGGCCCCGCCGCTGCTGCCGCCGGCGGACTTGGACAGGTCGTAGGGATTTCTGGTGGCGCCGAACACCTCGTTGACGGTGTGAGAGCCGGTGCCGAACTCCGGGGTGTTGGTCTTGCCGACGGTGATGGCGCCGGCGGCGCGCAGCCGCTCGACCACCAGGTCGTCCGCGGCCGGCACGTGGTCGGCGAACAACGGCGAGCCGTAGGTGGTGCGGATGCCCGCGGTGTCGACGAGGTCCTTGTGCGCGACGGGCAACCCGTGCAGCGGGCCTTCCGGCTCGGCCGCGTCGGCCGCCTTGGCCGCCTCTGTCGCCCGCTCGGCGGCCAGGGTGACGATGGCGTTGACGTGCGGGTTGACCTGCTCGATGCGGTCGAGGCAGGCCTGGAGGACCTCCACGGCGCTCACCTGCCTGGTCCTGATCAGGTGGGCCAGCCGGGTCGCGGTCAGGTAGTGCAGTTCGCTCACCCTGCGATCCTGCCCCACGGGCGGCTGCGACACGACGGCAAGGGTTGCCAGAGTCAGGCGGCCAGGTTCTCCTCCTGCCGCCGTCGCCTGGCCAGGAGGATCACGCCGCCGGCGGCGGCGAGCGCGCAGGTGGTGATCACGAGCTGCACGCCGAACGCGACGGGCTGGGTCGGCAACACCCGGATGCCGGTGTGCAGGCCGAGGTGCACGCCGACCGCCATCCACACCGTCCCCGTACGCGCCCGCGCCGCCCCGCAGGCGAAGCCGAGCGCGATCGCCTGGACCACGTAGAGCAGGCGCTCGGCGACGCTGTCCGCCGCGCTCTGCGAGATGATGTGCAACGCGCCGAACGCCACGGAGGTCACCGCCAGCACCGCCACCGGCGACAACCGGTCCGACAGGGTGTCGAACAGGTGCCCGCGCCACAACAGCTCCTCCGGGAATGCCTGGCCGAGCAGGGCGAGGACGATCCCGAGCGGAAGGTACGGCAGCGCCGGCCGTACCACGTCCCACGGCACCCACGCGGCCACGCCGAGCGCCACCGACACCAGGCTCGAGACGGCCACCGCCAGCGCGCCCGCCAGCACGCCCGCGAGAAGGTGCGGCACCGCCGTCCGCGGCCGCGCCAGTCCCACGCCGCGCCACGGGCGGCGGTGCAGAAAGCGGCGGACCAGATAGATCAGCGCGAACGCGGCCAGCGTGATCCCGGCCGTGCCGAGCGGCCGGTGGAGGGGGTGATCGGAGTCCAGCAGCAGGGTCACAGGGAGGGTGCCGCCGAACACCTGCGCGAACATGATGGCGACGGCGACCAGCACCGCCCAGACGGGATGGAGGGTTCTCATGGGAGGCCACGCTAGGAATGCGGGCGAGGCGCGCGCATCGGGCCGCGGGCCGAATCCGCCATGACTCTGGTCATGGGCCCTCAGGAGGATCCCTTCGCTCGCGCGGGAAACTAGGGTCGCAGTCATGCTGTCCCGTCTGGCCCTGCTGCGCGATCCCGACCGGCCGGCCCTGTTCAGCGCCGTGTTCTGGCTGGTGCTCGCGGGCACCGCCGCAACCGGGTACATCGCCCACCCGGGCACGCTCGCCGCGCTCGTGCCGTTCGGCGTCAACCTGGCAGTGGTGGCCGGGGCGTGGCTCCTGCTGCCGTGGCGGCAGGCAGGCAGGCGGGTGGCGGCGGCCGCTGGGCGTGGCGTTCCTGGTGGCGACGATCATGCTGGGGATGACCGGCTCGGCCGAGGTTCACCTGCTCCTGACGCTCATCGGCATCGCGAACGTGGCATTCGTGCACGGCATGCGGACCGCCTGGATGATCATCGGCGGTACGGCCGGCGTCCTGTTCCTCACGATCGTGCTGCTCTTCGGGTACGGAGTGGAGAGCGCCGTCACTCAAACGGTGCCGTTCGTCGTGTTCGCCGCGTTCGTACTGGGCATGACGTCGGCCGTGCTGGAGGCCCGCCGCAGGCGGGCGGAGGCACAACGGCTGGCCGCGCGGGTCCGGGAGCTCACGGTCGCCGAGGAGCGGGCACGGATGGCCGCGGACATGCACGACTCCATCGGCCACCACCTGACGGTGATCAAAATGAGCCTGGAGAACGCCGAACGGTTCCGCTCCCGCCGCCCCGAGTCCGCTTGGGACGAGGTGCGGCAGGCCAAGGAGATGACCGTGACGGCGCTGGCCGACGCCCGCCGCTGGGTCAGGGCACTGCGCCCGCTCGCACTCGAGGGGCAGGTCAGCGGCGCGGCGCTGGAGCGGCTCGCGACCTCGTTCGACGGCACAGGGCTGGCGGTGTCGTTCGGGGTGGCGGGCGAGGAGGTGCCGCTGGATCCGGACGTGGAGCTGGTCCTCTACCGCGTGCTGCAGGAGGCGCTGACCAACGCCGTCCGGCACGCCGGCGCCCGGCACGTGAGCGGCAGGCTGGCCTTCGAGGACGAGCGGGTGGTGCTGGTGGTCGCCGACGACGGCCGGGGCCGCGCCCGCGACGCACGCGGCGGCTTCGGCCTGCGCTCGCTCGCCGAACGCGTCCGCGCCGTGGGCGGCGTCCTGACCGCCGGCGACCGCCAGGGGGGCGGCTTCAAGGTACGCGCGGAGCTCCCCGTCACGCCCGCCGGAGGCACAGTCTGGGCACCTGCCCGCGACCCTGGCTGGGATCCTCCCCGCGAGCCTGCCCGCGAGCCTGCCGAAGACGTGGAGGCGGCGCGATGAGCACGGTCCGGGTGCTGCTGGCCGACGACCAGGAGCTGATCCGGCGGGCGCTGCGCAAGATGCTGGAGATCGAGGACGGCATCGAGGTGGCCGGCGAGGCGGCCGATGGCGAGGAGGCGCTGCGCGTGGCCGGCGAGTGCCGGCCGGACGTGGCGCTGGTGGACGCGCGCATGCCGGGGATGGACGGCGTCGAGCTCATCGCGAGGTTGTCCGCCCGGCATCCCGGCGTGGCCGCCATCGTGCTCAGCACCTTCGACGAGGACGACTACATCTTCGGCGCGCTGCGCGGCGGGGCCGTCGGCTACCTGCTCAAGGACTGCACGCCGGAGGAGCTGGTGGACGGCATCCGCCGGGCCGCGCGCGGAGAGACGGTGCTCGCCTCGTCCGTCACCGAACGCCTCGTCGCCGAGATCCGCCGCCGCCCGCCCATGCCGCGTCCGCGAGGCGAGGGCCTGTCGGCCAGGGAGGCAGAGGTGGCCGGGCTGATCGCCGAAGGGGCGACGAACCGGGAGATCGCGGCGCGGCTGCTCGTCACCGAGGGCACGGTGAAGAACCACGTCTCCAGCCTGCTTCGCAAGTTCGCCCTCCCTGACCGGACCCGTCTCGCCCTCCGCCTCAGGGACGTTCACCCACCCCACCCCTGCCAGATCACCACCGCACCACCCGCTTGCCGGGAGGCACCCACTCCCCGCCGGAACACCCGGTGCGCCACTCGATCGGCCGGGCGGCCACACCGTCCGGACACCCGGTCCAGCCGGATGCCCGGCGGAAGTAGTGCTCCTCGGTCATCCCCCAGGGATGGGGTGGGTAGGCACGAGGTTCTTGAACGCGAAGAACCCTGCCGGGCCGACCTTCTCGGCGGCCGGCAGCGTGTTGCGGCAGTGCTTGGGGCGGGCAGCCCCGTCCGGCATCGAATATCCGGTGAGGACGCGCAGATGGACGAACGAGTCGCTGGACGACATGGAGCGGCGCCACCCGACCCCGACGAGTTGTGCGATCCGACTCCAGTGGTCCCGGCCGACACTCCGGGGTCATGGCCCGCCACCGCCTCGCCCGGACGGGATATCGGGCCGCGCGGGCCGCCCGGATGGATCACCGGCTGGGTAGGCTGGATGGCGCATGCTGGAGTGGTCGTACGGGGAGGACACGCTGGACGAGGCGAAGCGGAGGATCGCCCAGACCGTCGCCGCGGCCGCGCTCGGCGTCGCGCTGGCCCTGGCCTGCCTGCCGCTGGGCGTCTTCGAGAAGCTGGCCTGCGCCGTGCTGGACACGGGTTGTCCCGCCATCCAGGAGCCGCCCGGCCGGCTGCCGCAGGTGACACGGCTGACGCCCGTAGAGGTGGCGCAGAGCGGCGCGTACGTCGCGCTCGGCGACTCCTACTCCTCCGGAGAGGGCGTCTACGACCTGGACGATCAGCCGGTCAACGACGGCGCCGACCGCTGCCACCGCGCGACGGGCTCGTACGTGCCGCTGGTGGCCAAGGCCTACCGGTTCGGCGGCGGCACGGCCTTCTTCGCCTGCAGCGGCGCCACCACGACCGACCTCTTATCGGGCCAGCACGGCCGGCAACCCCAGGTCAGCCGCGTCAGCCCGGCGACCAGCCTGGTGACGCTCAGCATCGGAGGCAACGACGCCGGTTTCACCAAGGTGCTCACGGGCTGCATCGTCAAGCTGCCCGGCTCGTCGGCCTGCGTCGAGCAGGAGGCCGCCGTCAACCGCCGCATCGAGGACCTGCGCTCCAGCGTCCTCAGGGTCCTCAGAGAGCTGCGCGTACGCGCGCCGGGCGCCCGCATCATCGTCCTCGGCTATCCGCGGCCGTTCCCGGAGAACCCGGTGCGCACCGTCGACAACCTCAGCCCGCAGGACCAGCGGTGGCTCAACAGCATGACGCGCCGCCTCAACGACACGGTGGGCACGGTGGCCGCCGGCTTCGACCGCATGCTCGCCGCTTTCGAGGCGCCCGGCAGCGTCGAGTACGTGGACGGTTACGACGCCTTCACCGGACACGAGGTGGGACGGCCAGAGCCGTATCTCAACGGGTTGCACGTGGACATGGGCGACCTCCAGGTCAACGCCCGCAGCTATCACCCGACGGGCGCCGGCTACCGCCGCTTCGCCGACCTCGTCACCCGCCAGATCGCCAAGGGTCCCGGCCGTCCCATGCACAACGTCCGCCTCACGACCCCCTGACCCGTCACTCCGGCATCCGCGCGGCGGACCGGCCCGGCTCCTCCCGCTACCCTGCCGGAACGGCCGGCGGCATTTCAGCGGACATCGCAAACCTCCCGGCCGCCGTGGATACCGCGAGCCCGTGGATCCCACGAGCCCTGTGAATCCGGCGAGCCGTGTGGATCCCACGAGCTCTGGCGGGCACAGAACGCGGCAGGGGCGCGGCGGCGCACCGGGAAACGGAGGCGGCCGGGCACCGCGGAAGCGGAGGCGGCCGGGCACCGCGGAAGCGGAGGCGGCCGGGCACCGCGGAAGCGGAGGCGGCCGGGCACCGCGGAAGCGGCGGCGGAGGGCGAGGGCGTGCGCTCAGTGGCGGGAGCGTTCCTCGGCCAGGTGGAGACCCGCCTCGATGACGGCGTTCATGATGGGAGCGAGCCGCGACTCCCCCAGCGACGGCGCGCGCGACGCCATGCGCTTCACGAGGGCGCGCTCCCGGTCGAGGTCGCGCCCGGCGAAGCCGCCGACGGGCTTGATCCGCTGGACGACGCCCGCCAGCGCCGCTCGGCGCTCCAGCAGCGTTGCCAGCGCGGCGTCCACCCGGTCGATCGCGTCCCTGCACTCCGGCAGCGTGACGGGCGCCTCAGGACGGAGCAGGGCGCCCACGACGGTCACGGCCTCTTCGGCCACCCGCAGCGCCGCCTCCGGGTCGGCTTCCGGGATCGCCCCGGGTTCCGCCATCACTCCCGGCAGTCCGATTCCGCCTGCCGCCGCGAACTCCCGGGCCACGACACCCGCGTAACCGGCCCTCCTGCCCCCCGCCGGGTCGCCCCTGCCCGCGTGCCCCGGGCCAGCCATCCCACCGTGCCCGGAACCGGCCGCACTCCCAGCACCGCCGGGCCTCGTGGAACCTCTGGCGCCGTTGCCGGAGGCGGCCGGCGGGTTGGCCGGGCTCTGAGGGGG
>NZ_SMKP01000207.1:0-18018 GCF_004349015.1 Nonomuraea diastatica | reverse complement strand
CCTTTTTTGTTGGTCAATGGGCGCCGAGGGTGGCCACCGCGACCACGAGGAGCATCGTGCCGGAGATCGCCGAGACGCGGCGCGCGGCCTTCGGGGTGCCGGCGAGTGCGCGGCCGGCGCGGGCTGCGGCAACGGCGATGAGTCCGTACAGGAGGCCGCAGTTCACGACGTGCAGCAGGCCGAGCACGGTGAGTTGGAAGCCCAGCGGAACGCCTGCCTCCGGGGTGATGAACTGGGGCATCAGCGACAGGTACAGCAGCAGGCCCTTCGGATTGAGCAGGGCCGTGAGCATGCTCTGCCGCATTACCGCCCCGATCGCCTGCGGGGCCTGTTCCGCAGTGGGGCCGGTGTGGTTCTTCCGCAGGACCATCAGAGTTCTGACCGCCAGGAAGACCAGATACGCCGCGCCGGCGTACCGCATCACGGGCAGGGCAGCCGGGACGGCGCGAAGTGCGGCAGCGAGGCCGATCGCGGCCAGCACGGTGTGCACGGCATAGCCGCAGCAGATGCCCGTGACCGCCGTCAGCCCGGTCGTGCGGCCCTGACCGAGCGAGCGGGCCATGATGTACAACATGTCGGGACCCGGGGTGAAGATCAGCAGCAGGTCCATGCCCAGGAAGAGCAGCAGCAGCCGGGTGTCCATGAGATTCCACCTCCTCGCGCGACGGTAGTCGAGAAGGCTTGGCACACGATGGTTGATTCGTGCCCGCAAGGGGGGTGCCGTGGCAGACTATTGCGGTGTGGACAGGATTGACCGCAGGATTCTCCAAGAGCTGCAGTCGGACGGGCGGCTCAGCAACACCGAGCTGGCTGACAGGGTTGGGCTCACGCCGTCGCCGTGCTTGCGCCGGGTGCGTCACCTGGAGGAGACAGGGGTCATCCGCGGATACCGGGCGCTGCTCGATGGAGGCGCCGTGGGGAGCGGGTTCCAGGCGTTCGTCACCGTGGTGATGAGATACGAGGATCAGGAGACGGTGGCGGAGTTCGAGCGGCAGGTGGCGGGGATGCCGGAGGTCGTGGAGGCGCACCGCCTGTTCGGCGACCCCGATTTCCTGCTGCGGGTGTCGGTGGCGGATCTGGCCGCCTACGAGAGCTTCTACACCGAGAGGCTCTCCGGGCTGCCGGGGGTGGCGCAGGTGACGTCGCATGTCGCGATGAAGACCGTGAAGCCGGATGCGGGGCTGTCGGTGACCGGTTGAGGTCCGTGGACCTCAAGCGACCGCGTGATCGCGAAGTGGGCCGGCGGCAGGAGGAGGACCGGACGCGGCCAGTGCCGCCACTCGTGGCTGGGGCTCCTGCACAACGCCCGTGGTCGTCTCGGCCAAGGGGCTCGCGATCGGGTGAGCTCGGCCGTGGTCGGCACGGCGCATACCAGGGAGCGGCCTCGGCCGCCTGCCGGCGGTTGAGCCGGGTCGTGGTCGTTGCGCCGATGGAGAAGGGACCCGTGCGCGATGGCACGGGTCCCTTCATCAGGGGTGCCTTCAGAGGGGTGCCTTGTGCGGGTTCTTGTGTGGTCTCTCCTGGCGCTCGCCGGCGGTCTCTCCGGGTGTTACTTGGGGAGGACCAGGAGGGCGTCGCCGATGCCGCGTTCCGAACCGTCAGAGGGCCGGTTGACGACCTTGTTGTCGACCACCATCGCCGTCGAGCCGCCCCCGTCCAGATTGATGGCCTGCTTGGCGCCGAGCCAGCGCATGAACTGGGCTGCCTCCACGAAGTTCGCGCCGACCGTCACTCCGGGCTGCCGGCCGTCGATGGTGGCCAGGATGAGGCTGCCGTTCCTGGTGGTGCCGAGGAGCGTGCGCGGGTGGCGGCGGAGGATCATGTTCATCGAGTCATGGCCGTCACGCTTGGCGGTGATCTTGACCTTGCCATTGCGGACCAGCCCGACGCCGCCCGCGATGACGTTCAGCTCGGGGGTCAGCTTGAGTGCCTTCTTGGCACGCAGATCGACGACCTTGGTGTCGATTTTCACCTTCCAGTCCTGCCAGGCATGCTCGTTGAGCCAGTCGGCTCCCACGCCGTTGCCGTGCAGCACCCGCATGCCCTTGATGATCTTGCCGCCGGAAGTGCGCAGGCCGACGACCCTGCCGTCGGCGTCGATCACGGCGTCGGCGCCGCCGGTGGGGGTCTTCGCGCCGTACTCCTCCGTGTAGAGGACCAGCTCGTCGCTGGCGGCGGCCCGGTTGACGCCGTCGACCTCGGCCTTCTCGCCGTCCTGCGAGATCGCGGTCACGGTCGTCTTCAGCTCGGTGATCTTGGCGGACCTGCCTCTGAGCACCACGGCCGACCGGCCGGGGATGGCCTCGCTCAGGAGCTTGCCGTTCACCACGGACGCGCCGACGGGCTCACCGCGCAGCGCCTTGGCGGTGTGGATGTTGAAGAAGCCGCCGTTGACGCCGACCAGCGCCTTGCCTGCCTTGGCCATCGACGAGACGGTTTCGCGCTTGGCCACGCTCTTGCCGAGCGAGGCCGCGTACGAGCCGCGGAAGGTCTTTCTGTCGACCATGACGACTTTGACGTCCCAGGGGCCGGTGGTCTTGAGGCCGTCGTCGCCGAGGTAGTCGACCTTGACCTTCAGGTCGGCCTTCTTGAGTTTCTTGGCGGCCTTCTCGGCCTTCTTCCTGTCCTTGAAGGACCAGAGGCCGACCCGCACCATGTACACGGTCTGCGAAGGGGCGTCGGCGACGCCGGGCCTGATCACCTTCTGCAGGCTGGGGGTTTCTCCGGCAGCCTCCACCTCGGCCGCTTTGGCCTCGGCGGTCGGGAGGGTCCCGTGGTCGCGGCCTGACGGCATCAGCACGGTCACCGTGTAACCGTCGGTCGACGTGCCCGCCTGCACGTCGTACAGGTCGATGCCCTGTGCCACGGTCGTCATCTTCTTGGTCGCCGCGGGCCGGGCGCCCAGCGGGAACTTGGCCGACGGGAACCTGACCGACGCCTGCTCGGCCGCGACGGACGCGACCGGCAGTGTGGTGAGGGTGAGTGCCGCGGCTATGGCCAGGCCGCCGGCGAGGGTGCGTCGAGACATGAATTCTCCAGAGGGCGGTAAAAGGACCGCACCATCCTGACGAGATCAAGGTCTCTAAGGGAGGCGAACACGCGAAAGAAGGGGAGAGGTTACGAGATTGACACCACCAGTGGATACAATTCGGATATGACACAAAGCGGCATGTGGTGGTGGCCCATAGACGGCCACTGATTCCCCATGTCCGGGCCGTCTCGGAGACGGCCCGGTTAACGTGCGGGTTCTCTCCGGGACGGCATTAATCCCCAAGGAGAGACACCATGAAAGACGTCGTGCTCACGGGTGACCGTCCGACCGGGCCGCTGCACCTGGGCCACTATTTCGGTTCGCTGGCCAATCGCGTCAAACTGCAGGACGTTCATCCCATGTACGTCCTGATCGCCGACTACCAGGTGATCACCGACCGCGACCTGCCGGGCCGGATCCAGCGGAACATCACCGAGCTGCTGCTCGACTACCTGGCCGTCGGGCTCGACCCGGCCAAGGTCACGATCTTCCGGCACAGCGCGATCCCCGAGCTGAACCAGTTGCTGCTGCCGTTCCTCAGCCTGGTGTCGGTGGCGGAGCTGCAGCGCAACCCCACGGTGAAGGACGAGATCGCGCACAGCTCCCAGCGCGCGGTCAGCGGTCTGATGTTCACCTATCCGGTGCACCAGGCGGCCGACATCCTGTTCTGCAAGGGCACGCTGGTGCCCGTCGGCAGGGACCAGCTGCCGCACGTGGAGATGACGCGGCTGGTGGCGCGCCGCTTCAACGAGCGGTACGGCGAGGTGTTCCCGCTGCCCGAGGCCATGATGGGGGAGCGCCCGCTGCTCAGAGGGCTCGACGGCGGCAAGATGAGCAAGAGCCGCGGCAACGCGATCACCCTGTCGGCCACCGAGGAGGAGACGGCCGCCCTCATCCGCAAGGCCCGCACCGACCCCGACCGGCTGATCACGTTCGACGAGACGCACCGCCCTGAGGTGGCCAATCTGCTCACGCTGGCGGCCCTCTGCCTGGGCCGGTCACCGCAGGACGTCGCGGAGGAGATCGGGTACGGCGGCGCCGCCGCGCTCAAACGTCTGGTGACGGAGGCGGTCAACGAGTTCCTGCGCCCGATCAGGAAGCGCAGGAAGGAGCACTCAGAGCAGGACGTGCGGCAGATCCTGGCCGAGGGCGACGAGCGGGCCCGCGAGCGGGCGGTCGTCACTCTCGACGAGGTGAAGGCCGCGATGGGGTTCTAGGGACGGCGAGTTCCGTGGTCACGGAGTCCAGCGGGCGGTGGTCGGCCGACGTCCGGTCTATGCGGGTTGCCGGGTCTGATAGACCTTCCGGAGCGTCTCATGCACGATCCACGTGGTCCTGGCTCCCTCGGCCAGCAGTCCGACGTCGCCGGGGCCGACCTCGATCGTGGTGCCGCCCTCGACGGCGATCGTGGCGCGGCCCGACAGCACGACGAAGATCTCGTCGGTCTCCACGTCCGTCACCACGCCGGGCGTGATCTCCCAGATGCCGCGGCCACCGCCGAGCTCCAGTGAGGAGGCGGCGGGTTCGCCCGCCACGATCTGGCCGGGGTCGAGCTCGTCCGCGGTCAGCTGTACGTCGTGGACGGGCACCGAGAAAGCCCCCGCGGTGGCCAGCATACGGCCGAGGTCGGCCAGATCGGGCAGCAATACATCAGACATATCGCCCATTCCAGCACATCGGCATGCTCACCGGTTTTCCCGGCGGAAGGACTCCAGGGCCAGCAGGGCCACATGGAGGGAAAGGCACGACTCGACGTCGTCGAGGTCGGTGTCCAGGATGCGTTCGAGGCGGCGCAGGCGGTCGTAGAAGGCGGGCCTGGACAGATGGGCCTTCTGCGCGGCGACCGCCTTGTTCCTGCCCGCGTCGAGATAGATGCGCAGGATGCGGGTGAGGTCGCCGCCCCGCTGCGCGTCGTGGGCCAGCAGCGGGCTCAGCTCCCGCTCGGCGAACGTCTGCAGCCTGGCGTCGTCGCGCAGCAGGTGGAGCAGGCCGCGCAGGCGCAGGTCGGGCAGCCGGTAGAAGGCCCGGCCGTCCGGCTGGCGGACCGCCACGTCGGCCACCTGCTCGGCTTCGAGAAAGCTGCGGCGTACGTCCCTGATGGACTCCACCAGCGAGCCCGCCGCCAGCACGAACGCCGAGCCGGACCGCCACAACGCGCGCAGCCGGTCGGCCAGCGCGGTCAGCGCCGGCTCGGCCTGGGCGCGCGGCGGCAGCGGCATCAGGACCCCGACGCGCTCCTGGTCGAGCGCCCCCACCAGGGCGGGCAGGCGCGCGTCGCGGCAGGCGGCGGCGGTCGCCTCGGCCAGCTCGCCGAGCTGCGCCTGGCCGTCCAGCGCCTGGTCCACCGGATCGGTCGGCCTGATGACGACGCTGACCAGCTTGCGCCCGGTGAGCGGCACTCCGACCGCGCGAGCGCGGGCGGCGGCCTCCTCGGGATCGGCGTAGGCGTGGGTGAGGATGCCGGTGATGATCGTGCCGTGCGCCTGGCGTTCGAGCGATTCCTGGTGGCGCTCCAGCAGGCGGCCCAGGGCGAGCGTGGTGGCGGCGCGCTCGGCCAGCACCATGTCGCGCGGGCTCGGCGAGGAGTCGCAGATCAGGATCAGCCGCCCCCAGTCCTGTCCGCGCGCGCCGACCGTGGTGACCAGCCATCCCGAGGCGGCGTCGTACGCGGTGCGTTCGGCCGGGGCCACCGCCCTGGACCTGGTCTCCCACCCCGCCAACAGGGTGCCCGCGTCGCGGCCGGCGGACTCGCAGGCCAGCACCTGGTGGGCGAGGTTCTCCAGCAGCACGGGCCGGCCGGACAGCCTGGCCACCTGGGCCAGCACCTCGGCGGGTGAGGCGCCTTCGACCGACAGCTCGGTGAAGACCTCGTGAAGTTGCTCGGAGGCTCGCAGCTCCTCCAGCTGGATGTCGATGATCCGGGCGTGCACGGACTCGGTGATCTGCACGAACGGCGTCTCGCGGGTCAGCACGACAAGCGGCAGGCCGTGCTCCTCGGCGGTCTTGACCACGGCGCGCGGCAGCTCGCGGACGAACTTGCGGCCCAGCTCCACGATCAGGCCCGAGGCGCCCACAGAGGAAAGCTCACCGATGTAGTCCGCGAGCTTCTCCGGGTCGTCGGGGAGCGCGACGCCCGTGGTGAGGACGAGCTCGCCGCCGCGCAGGAGATGGGCGATGTCGGCGATCTCGCCGACGTGCACCCACCGCACCTTGGTGTCGAGCCGGTCGGCGCCCGCGACCACGCGCGGGTTGCCCCGGCGCACGGTCTCCAAGGCGAGGACGTCGGCGATGGTGGGCAACACGGGGCAGAGCCTAGCTGATCAGCCTGTAAGAACGGGTAAAGGGCGATTTACACTGTGATCCCTTGTCATGGCATCAGGTCCTCCTCGCGGAACTCGTGGCGGGGCTGGCGTACCCGCAGCTCAACCCGCCGGATCTTGCCGGAGATGGTCTTCGGCAGCTCGTCGAACTCCAGCCGCCGCACCCGCTTGAACGGCGCCAGCTCCCGGCGGCAGTGCTCGAAGATCGCCCGCGCGGTTGCCCCGTCCGGTTCGTAGCCGGGCGCGAGCGTCACGTAGGCCTTCGGCACGGCGAGCCGTACCGGGTCGGGTGCGGGGACCACGGCGGCCTCCGCCACGGCGGCGTGCTCCAGCAGCACACTCTCCAGCTCGAACGGCGAGATGCGGTAGTCGGAGGCCTTGAAGACGTCGTCGGTCCGGCCGACGTAGGTGATGTAGCCGTCCTGGTCGCGGGTGGCGACGTCGCCGGTGTGGTAGAAGCCGCCGCGCATGGCTTCACTCGACCCACCGACATATCCGGACATGAGGCCTAGGGGGCGGCGGTCGTCCAGCGGCAGGCAGATCTCACCGTCGTCCCCCTGCTCGCCCGAGACCGGGTCGATGAGCACCACCGCGTAGCCAGGCAGCGGCCGCCCCATCGAGCCCGGCCTGACCGGGTCGTCCGGCGCGTTGCCGATCTGCGCGGTGGTCTCGGTCTGCCCGTAGCCGTCCCTGATCGTGATGCCCCACGCCTTGGCCACCTGGTCGATGATCTCCGGGTTGAGCGGCTCGCCGGCGGCCACGGCCGTGCGCAGCGGCAGCCGCCAGGCCGCGAGATCCTCCTGGATGAGCATCCGCCACACGGTCGGGGGCGCGCAGAACGTGGTGACCTGCTCGTCCCGCAGCACCTCCAGCAGGGCGCGGGCGGAGAACCGCTGGTAGTCGTGGATCAGCACGGTGGCACCGGCGTTCCAGGGGGCGAACACGTTGCTCCACGCGTGCTTCGCCCATCCCGGGGAGGACACGTTGAGGTGCACGTCGCCCGGCGCGAGGCCGATCCAGAACATGGTCGACAGGTGCCCGGCCGGATAGGAGGCGTGCGTGTGCTCGACCAGCTTCGGCTGCGAGGTCGTGCCGGAGGTGAAGTAGAGCAGGAGCGTGTCCTGTGCCCGGGTGGGCCCGTCGGGGACGTAACGCTCGGGCGCTTCGTACGCCTCGTGGTAGGACAGCCAGGTGTAAGCGTCGCCGACGGCGATCTTCGTGTATTCGCCGCCCGTGAACTTTCCCGCGTCGGCGGCGTTGGCGATCACGTGGGAGACCCCGCCGCGCTGGATGCGCTCCGTGATGTCCTTCGCGGTCAGCAGCGTGGTGGCGGGGATGATGACCGCGCCCAGCTTCATCGCCGCCAACAGCGACTCCCACAACTCGGCCTGGTTGCCCAGCATGAGCAGGATCCGGTCGCCCCGCCGCACGCCCTGCTGGTGCAGCCAGTTGGCGACCTGGTTGGACCGGGCGGACATCTCGGCGAAAGTGTAGGAGGCGCTGCTCGCGCCGACGATCTTCAGCGCGACGGCGCCGGGCGTCTCCGCGGCCAGCACCCCGTCGAACCAGTCGAGCGCCCAGTTGAACTCCGACGGCTCCGGCCAGCGGAAGTCGCGGCGTGCGGTGTCGGGGTCGGAGCCGAGAAGGAAGTCGCGGGCGGCGCGGAAATCGCTCATGTCTCGGATCCTGCTACGTCGCCAGCCGCCGCTCAAGGCCGTCGAGCATCGACACGAGCCCGAAGTCGAAACACATCTCCCGCATCGCCTGCGGGTCGTCGTGGGTGTCCATGTTGATGCGCTCCAGCAGGTCGGGGTGGCCGGCGGCGGCCCTGGCGACCGCTGCGCGCATCTCGTCGGCGTCGTATCCCCGCTCGCCCATCGCGGTGTTCCAGGCGATCTCGGGAATCGTCATGCCGAACACGTAGGCGGTCAGCGTGGCGTTGGCGAAGTCGATGTCCAGCCCGGTGAACCCGGCCGCCTTGAACATCTTGCGCGTGCGGTCCGCGACACCCATCGCGTGCGGGCCGAGCGCGGGCATGCTGCCGATGAGGTCGGCCGACCACGGGTGGCGCAGGATCACCTGGCGCATGCTGTGGGCCAGGGCCGAGGCCGAGTCGCGCCAGCCGACCCGGCCGGGATCGGGGACGGTCATCTCGGCCCACACCTCGTCGTAGGCCAGCTCCAGCAGCTCGTCCTTGTTGGCGACGTACCAGTAGAGGCTGGTTGCACCGGCGCTCAGCTTGGCGCCGAGCTTGCGCATGCTCAGCCCGCCGAGCCCTTGCTCGTCGAGCATCTCCACGGCGGCTCTGACGATCTCCTGGCGACTGCGGCCGGGGCCGGTGGCCTTGCGCGGCTCGCGGATCCATACGGAGGTGAACTGCTTGCCGGTCATGCGCCAAGAATAAAGGCACTCGCACGCCGTTCGAGATTGTCCTACAGTGTGCGAGTGTACTCGAACACTGTACGAGATCCGCGCCGGTGGTGGACTCTCGTCGTCCTGTGCCTTTCGCTTCTGGTGCTGACCGTGGACGGCACCGTGCTCAACCTGGCGATCCCGTCGCTGATCGAGGAGCTCGGCGCCACCTACTCCGACATCCAGTGGATTCTGGACGCCTACGTGCTCGTCTTCGCCGGCCTCCTGCTGACCGCGGGCAGCCTGTCCGACCGCTACGGGCGCAGGAGGTTCCTCGTCATCGGCCTGGCCCTCTTCGGCGGGGCGTCGCTGCTCGCGGTGCTGGCCAGCGAGCCGTGGCAGGTGATCGGCGCGCGGGCGCTGATGGGCGTCGGCGGATCGATCCTGATGCCCTCGACGCTGTCCATCCTCATGACCGTCTTCGCGGAGGACGAGCGGCGCAAGGCCATGGCCATCTGGGGCAGCGTCGCCATGCTCGGCGTGATCGCGGGGCCGACGCTGGGCGGCTTCATGCTGGAGCACTACTGGTGGGGCTCGGTCTTCCTGCTGAACATCCCGGTCGCGGCGGTGGCCATCATCGCCGCCTACGTCCTGATGCCGGAGACCCGCAGCGGCGGGCGGAAGATCGACCCGGTCGGCGTGGCGCTGTCGATCGTCGGCCTGACCGCGGGCGTCTACGTCATCATCGAACGTGAGTGGAACCCGCTGATCATCGCCCTCGCCGTGATCGCCCTGGTCGCCTTCGTGCTCTGGGAGCGCCGCTCCGAGCACCCGATGTTGCCGCTGGCGCTGTTCGGGAACCGTAACTTCGGCGGCGCCTCCTTCTCGATCCTGCTCATGTCGTTCGGCGCCGGCGCCGTCATGCTGATGCTGACGCAGTACCTGCAGTTCGTGCTGGGCTACGGCGAACTGCAGGCCGGCCTCGCCATGCTGCCGCAGGCCGCCGCCGCGGTGCTGTTCAACGGGATCGGCGCGGGGCTCGGGAAGAGGGTGAGCAACCGGATGCTGGTCTCCGCCGGTCTGCTCGTCATGTCCGCCGGCTTCATGGTGATGGCGAGCACCACCGGCTACCTGCCGCTGATGTGCGCCCTCGTGCTGATGGGCGCGGGTGGGGGGCTGGCCGGGCCGTCGGCGTACGCGTCGCTGATGGGGGCGATCCCGCTGGAGCACGCCGGTGTCGGCTCGGCGCTCAACGACACCGTCCAGCAGGTGGGCCTCGCCCTGAGCATCGCTGTCCTGGGCAGCGTGCTGGCCGGGGTGTTCACCTCGTCCATGCCCGACGACGTGCCCGCGACGGCTCAGGAGTCGATCGGTGAGGCGTTCAGGCTCGGCATGGTGGAGCCCGCCAGGGAGGCGTTCACCACCGCGATGCACGTCGGGTCGTGGGTGGGGGCCGGGTTCACCCTGGCTGCCGCGCTGCTCGCGTTCACGGTGCTGCGGCCTGCCCCCGCCCCGGCCCCCGACTCTGCCGCCGAGGCGCGCGAGCCCGCCGCCGAAGGGGTCTAGCGGACACGGGGCTCCCTCATGCTTTCGAGGCTGTCGAGCTTGTGGGTGCGCTCGTCGTGGCCGATCTGCCTGAGCAGGTCGGCCACCGAGTGGTGGCGGCCGTACTCGGCGGCGTACGTGCCGGGGTCGGGCACGAGGTCCAGATCCGGGTTCTCGGCCACGTACGTCATGTACTCGTGCTCGGCGTGGTCCTCGAACTCCGCGTTCAGCCGGTAGCTCCAGTCGGGCCTGACCAGGAACAACATCCAGGACACGTGGTAGTAGAAGAACGCGATCAGCCACGGCGCGGCCTTGTGGAGCAGCCACGTCTGCCGCTGACCGGTGCGTTGCACGAGGTCCTGCATGATCAGCAGGTGCCACTGCTCGTTGTCCTGGTCGGCCCTGGCCTCCACGATCCGCTCGAAGACACGCCTGGCCAGCGCCGAGCGGCCCGCGTAGTGGTGCACGGCCCAGTAGCCCATCCGTTCCCACGCTTGGTACGGCACGCGGGCGATGATCTCCAGCATGGCGAACTTCGTGTACGAGCCCTTCTTGCCGTACATGATGTCGACCGGCTTGAACATCATCCTGGCCAGCAGGCTGTAGTCCATGCGCGGCGTGGCCATCGTCTCCTGCTGGGCGCGGCGCAACTGCTCGCGGTCGAGCTTGGGCGGGCCGGAGGGGGCTTCGGGGCGGCGGTCGACGGTGACGGTCATCTCGGTTTCTCCTTCGTGTTCCGGATGATCCGATCGTGGGTGAACGGGGTGGTTCCTGGCGTCGCCCGCCAGTGGTCATTCATGGTGCCGCCGGTGGCGTAGCCGACCGGCACCGCGTACACCTCCAGACGCACGGGTGATCCCCTAGGGGAGTCGTTACAACGTGTAACCCGATTTTCTCCTACTCCGACACTCTGGAGATAGGAGGATGGGGGCGAAAAAGGAATACTCGGGAGCATGTCGGAGCTTCTCGCGCGCCATCGGGCAGTGATGCCTGCCTGGCTGGCGCTTAACTACACCGAGCCCATCGAGATCGTCAGCGGCAAGGGCAACCGCGTCATCGACGGCGAGGGCAAGAGCTATCTCGACTTCTTCGCCGGCATCCTGACCAACATGATCGGGTATGACGTGCCCGAAGTGCGCGAAGCCGTCGAACGCCAGCTCGCCACGGGTGTGGTGCACACCAGCACCGCCTACCTGCTGCGCGGCCAGGTCGAGCTGGCCGAGAAGATCGCGCGGCTCTCCGGAATCCCCGACGCCAAGGTCTTCTTCACCAACTCCGGCACCGAGGCGAACGAGACCGCCCTGCTGCTGGCCACGTACGCGCGCAAGAGCGACCAGGTGTTCGCGATGCGGCAGAGCTATCACGGGCGCAGCTTCGGCGCGATCAGCGTCACCGCCAACCGGGCGTGGAAGAACAACTCGCTCTCCCCGCTCAACGTGCACTTCCTGCACGGCACCGACCGGCACCTCACCCAGTTCACGGGGTTGTCGGACGCCGACTACGTCAAGGCGTGCGTGGACGACCTGCGCCACGTGCTGGCGACCTCCGTCTCCAACGACGTGGCCGCGCTGATCGCCGAGCCGATCCAGGGCGTGGGCGGGTTCACGATGGCCCCTGACGGGCTGCTCGCCGCGTACAAGGAGGTGCTCGACGAACAGGGCATCCTGTTCATCTCCGACGAGGTGCAGACCGGGTGGGGCCGCACCGGCAGCGCGTTCTTCGGCATCCAGAACCACGGCGTCACCCCCGACATGCTCACGTTCGCCAAGGGGCTGGGCAACGGCTTCGCCGTCGGCGGCGTCGTGGCGCGCGGCGACCTGATGGACGCCCCGCACGCGGTGGGCCTGTCGACGTTCGGCGGCAACCCGATCTCCATGGCCGCCGCCAACGCCACCCTCGACTTCGTGCTCGACCACGACCTGCAGGCCAACGCGGCGCGTACCGGCGCCATCATCATCAACGGGCTCAAGGAGGCGGCCGAGCGGCTGCCCGTGGTCAAGGAGGTGCGGGGCAAGGGCCTGATGTTCGCCGTCGAACTCGAGAGCCCCGCGCAGGCGTCGCGCTTCATGGAGGAGACCAAGAAAGCGGGCCTGCTGGCGGGCAAGGGTGGCCTGTACGGCAACGCCATCCGCATGGCACCGCCCCTCACCCTCACGGTGGACGAGGCCGTCGAAGGGCTCGGCATCATCGTCACCGCACTGGAAACCATCAACGCAGAGGCAGCAGCTCAGTGAAGTCGGTCAAGCACTGGATCAACGGAGCGTTCGCGGACGGCGAAGACCGTACCGCCGAGCTCTTCGACCCCGCCACCGGCGAGGTCAGCGGGCACGTGGCGCTGGCGTCGGCGGCCGACGTGGACGCGGCCGTGGCGGCCGCGACGGCCGCGTTCCCCGCCTGGCGGGACGCGTCGCTGATGAAGCGGTCGCAGGTGTTGTTCCGCTTCCGTGAGCTCATGTACGCCCACCGCGACGAGCTTGCGGCGCTGATCTCGTCCGAGCACGGCAAGGTGCACTCCGACGCGCTCGGCGAGGTGTCCAGGGGGCTGGAGGTCGTGGAGTTCGCCTGCGGCATCCCGCACCTGCTCAAGGGAGGCTTCTCCGAGGGCGTCTCGACCCGGGTCGACTCCTACTCCATCCGCCAGCCGCTGGGCGTGGTGGCCGGGATCACGCCGTTCAACTTCCCCGCCATGGTGCCGATGTGGATGCACCCGGTCGCGATCGCCTGCGGGAACACGTTCGTGCTCAAGCCGTCGGAGAAGGACCCCTCGGCGTCACTGCTGATGGCCAGGCTCTGGCAGGAGGCGGGGCTGCCCGACGGCGCGTTCAACGTCGTGCAGGGCGACAAGGTGGCCGTGGACCGGCTGCTGGAGCACCCCGGCGTGCGCGGGCTCTCCTTCGTCGGCTCCACTCCGATCGCGCGCTATGTCTACGAGACGGGCACCGCGCACGGCAAGCGGGTGCAGGCGCTCGGCGGCGCCAAGAACCACATGCTCGTGCTCCCCGACGCCGACCTCGACCTGGTGGCCGACTCGGCGGTGTCGGCCGGGTTCGGCTCGGCGGGGGAACGCTGCATGGCGATCTCGGTCGTGCTGGCGGTCGACCCGGTCGGCGACGAGCTGGTCGAGAAGATCGTCGAACGGGTCGGCCGGTTGGTGATCGGCCCAGGCGAGGACCCGAAGTCGCAGATGGGGCCGCTGGTCACGGAGGCGCACCGCGACAGGGTCGCCTCCTATCTCGACCTGGGCGTCGAGGAGGGCGCCAAGCTGGTCGTCGACGGCCGCGAGACGGCGGTGCTCGGCGGCGGCAAGGCCGTCGAGACGCCCGGCTTCTGGCTCGGCCCAACGGTGCTCGACCACGTCCCTCCGGGCTCGCGTACGCACACCGACGAGATCTTCGGCCCGGTGTTGTCGATCGTGCGCGTCGGCTCGTACGAGGAGGGCCTGGAGCTGATCAACGGCGGCGAGTACGGCAACGGCACCGCGATCTTCACCAACGACGGCGGCGCCGCCCGGCGTTTCCAGAACGAGGTCGAGGTCGGCATGGTCGGCATCAACGTGCCCATCCCGGTGCCGATGGCCTTCTACAGCTTCGGCGGCTGGAAGTCCTCGCTGTTCGGCGACACGCACGTGCACGGCACCGAGGGCGTGCACTTCTACACCCGCGGCAAGGTCGTCACGTCCCGCTGGCTCGACCCTTCGCACGGCGGCGTGAACCTGGGCTTTCCCACGAACGGGTAACCCGCGATGCCGGACGGGAGAGATGCGCGTCCCTCCCGTCCCGCTCCCCGGTAAGCTCCCAGCAGACGGACAAGGGGGGACATCGTGGATCGTCGTCGCACTTATGCCCTGGCGATCGCCGCATCGGCGCTGGTCGTCGGCGTGGGAGCGGCGCGGCCCACACCGGCGCCGAGCCCTTCGCCGAGCCCCACCAGCAGCCCGACGGCGACGCAGAGCGACGGCACGCTGCAGATCCTCACCTACCGGGGCTACGCCGAGTACGGCGGCACCAGCCCCAAGGTCAACTGGACGGGCGCGTTCGAGAAGGAGACCGGCTGCCGGATCGCGAAGCTCGACACCGTGCAGACCTCCGAGGAGATGGCCGAGAAGGTCACCCAGCGGCCCTACGACGTGATCTCCGCCGGGCCGGTGCTGGCGGCCGACCTGATCGCGAAGAAGCAGGTGCAGGCCATCGATCCGGCCAAGGTCGCCGGCTACGACGACATCGACGAGCGCTTCCGCGACATGTCCACCGTGTCGGGCAAGGTCTACGGCGTGCCCTACCTGTGGGGTTACCACGAGTTCATCTACGACTCGGGCCGGGTTGAGGGCGGCGACCTCCGGCAGGTGTTCGACTCCGAGCGGGTCGCGCTCAGGGACACCCCGCTGACGATCGCCGACGCGGCCATGGCGGGCGGCTCGGCGGATGAGCCGTACGAGCTGACCGAGAAGCAGCTCGACGAGACGATGACGATGCTGGAACGCAACAAGGACCGCGTCTACTGGCGTAACCCGATCGACCTGGTCAAGGGGTTCGCCACCGGGTCGCTCGACTATGCCCAGGCCACACCCTACTACCGGATGTTGCTGCAGAAGGCGGGAAAGCCGATCGAGGCCGTGCGCACCCGCGAGACCACCGGATGGGTCGACTCCTGGATGCTCGGCGCGAACGTGCCCGACACCACCTGCGCCTACCGGTGGCTCAACTGGGTGACCGCGCCCGACGCGCAGCGCGACGCCGCGGCGTGGGTGGGGCTGGCTCCGGCCAACGACAAGGCGTGCAAGGGGCGGGCCAGGCAGATGTGCGAGGCGTACGGCGTCGGCGAGGACAAGAAGCTGGACCATGTGGTCTTCGCGGTACGGCCGCCCGCTTGCGGGGAATGTACTGACTATGACGCCTGGACCGAACGGTGGCGCGAGCTCGCCGAGTGAGAAGCGGAGGCGCCGGATCTGACGTGATGTGCCGCGGGCGCGCCCCCTCCCCCCGCTGGGCGTGACCTGCAGAGACGCCCTGGGCCTTCCCCCCTGTCCCGGGGCGTCTCGCTGCCGGGGGCTGTTCAGCGGGGCGGACTGTTCAGCGGGACGGGAAGGCCACGACGGTGGCCGCGGGAGCGGGCAGGAGCGCTTCGGCGCAGTCGCCGCAGGCCAGGACCGGAGCGTCGTCGGGCAGCCGGCCGACCCTCACGCGCGGTCGTGGCCAGCGTTTGTGGCAGACGACGCAGGCGTCGCCGTCACGCTGGGCCCAGGTCAGCCCCTCAGGGTCGAACGTCACCATGCTCCGCGCCGCCGTTTTGGTGGAACCCCAGTTCATCATGCTTCCCGCAGCCATCGCCCATCCGTATACCGGAACCGTTATAACCCTGACCGTGGCTGTGATCGTCTAGCAGAGCGTCAAGTCAGGGTGAATTCTCTACCCAGTAGGGGGCTGTTACACCAACAAAATCGGGCATCCAGCCGCAAGCCGGGTGCCCGATTCGGATGGGTTTGTTCTAGAGTTCGGCGATCGCCTTCTCCAGGATGCCGAGCCCTTCCTCGAGCAGGTGCTCGGGAATGACCAGTGGCGGCAGGAAGCGCAGCACGTTGCCGTAGGTGCCCGCCGTGAGCACCAGCAGGCCCTCGGCGTGGCAGCGCCGGACGATCTCCTGGACGGCGGCCGGGTTCGGCTCCTTGGTGCCCGGCTCGACCAGCTCGATGGCGATCATCGCGCCTCGTCCGCGCACGTCGCCGATCACGTCGAAGCGCTCCTGGAGCGCCCTGAGCCGGGGCAGCATGACGTCGCCGATGCGGCGAGCCCTGGCGACCAGATCCTCCTCCTCGATGGTCTCCAGGACGCCCAGGGCGGCCTCGCAGGCGAGGGGGTTGCCGCCGTACGTGCCGCCGAGACCGCCGGCGTGCACCTTGTCCATGATCTCCGCGCGCCCGGTCACGCCCGCCAGCGGCAGGCCGCCCGCGATGCCCTTGGCGGTGGTGATGATGTCGGGCACGATGCCCTCGTCCTCGCAGGCGAACAGCGTGCCGGTGCGCGCGAACCCGGTCTGCACCTCGTCGGCCACGAGCAGGATGCCGTTGGCCTTGCAGAACTCCGCGATCCTCGGCAGGAAACCCCTGGCAGGAACGATGAAGCCGCCCTCGCCCGCGATCGGCTCGATCACCACGGCGGCCACGTTGCCCGGGCCGACCTGCTTGGTGATCATGTCGATGGCCTGCTCGGCGGCCTCCTCGGCGCAGTTGTCCGGTCCGGACGGCCAGCGGAACGGGTACGCCAGCGGCACACGGTAGACCTCCGGCGCGAACGGGCCGAATCCCTCCTTGTACGGCATGTTCTTGGCCGTCAGCGTCATCGTGAGCAGCGTGCGGCCGTGGTAGCCATGGTCGAACACCACGACGGCCGGTCTGCCGGTGGCGTGCCGGGCGATCTTGACGGCGTTCTCCACGGCCTCGGCGCCCGAGCTCACCAGCACGGTGCGCTTGTCGTGGTCGCCGGGGGTCAGCTCGTTGAGCTTCTCGCACACCCGCACGTACGACTCGTACGGGGTGACCATGAAACAGGTGTGGGTGAAGTCGGCGACCTGTCGCTGGACACGTTCGACGACCTTGGGCGCGGCGTTGCCCACGCTCGTCACGGCGATACCGGAGCCGAAGTCGATCAGCGAGTTCCCGTCGGCGTCCTGGAGCACGCCGCCGCCCGCGCGGGTGACGAAGACCGGCAGCGTCGTGCCGATGCCGGGTGGGACGGCGGCCTGCTTGCGGGCCAGCAACTCCTGCGACTTGGGGCCTGGGATCGCGGTCACGACGCGTCGCTCCTGGGGAATGCTCATGCCCCGACGCTACGGCGGCCTCTCACCTGCGCCGATATGTCGATATGTCAAACTGAAGGCGGTCGTATTCGCCAGAATGGACAAAACCCACATGCCTCCTTCACTGCGGACCGTGGTGCGCCGCATGCACCTCCGGCCACTCGCCGGCACCACCGCCCGCCCATCCTCTGCGCTGTTGTCTTCCGACCGTCCGCCCTCCGACCGTCCGCCCTCCGACCGTCCGCCCTCCGACCGTCCGGCGGCGGACGCGCCCGGTGGTCAGGACCACCGGCCGCCGCAGGGTCGTCGAGGCGACCGGCCCGAGCGGGGTCATCCGGTTGACCGGTGCGCGCAGGGTGGTCCGGGTGACGGGTCCGGGCAGGGTGGCCCGGGTGATCGGTCCGTGCCGGGGGCTCCGGTGGGCGAGCGGTCCGGCGCGGGTGCGCTGGACGTGCCGGTGCGGTGGGTGGCGGTCAGTGAGCTTGCGGACCCGACTCCGTACTTGGAGGGTGGGGAACTGCTGCTCACGACGGGGATGCGGATGGCAGGCGACCTATCCGGATATGTCGCCCGACTGGTCGCTCGCGGCGTGGCCGGCCTCGGCTTCGGCGTCGGGGTCTCGCACGAGGAGGTGCCCGCCGCCCTGATCGCCGCCGCGGAGGAGCACGGGCTGCCCCTGCTGGAGGTGCCGCGCGAGACCCCGTTCATCGCCATCGGCAAGGCCGTCAGCGAGCTGCTGGCCGCCGAGCAGTACGAGGAGATCACCCGCGCCTTCGACGCCCAGGGACGGCTCACGCGGGCCGCGCTGCAACCGGAGGGCATGTACGCGGTCATCGACCGGCTCGCCAAGGAGGTCGGCGGCTGGGCCGCGCTGCTGGACGAGTCGGGCGAGGTACGTCATGCCACGCGCGGTGCCAGGACGGGCGCGGTGACCGACGAGCTCGGCCGCCTCCGGGGCACCCGGCCTCAGAACCCGCC
>NZ_SMKP01000206.1:0-18209 GCF_004349015.1 Nonomuraea diastatica | reverse complement strand
CCTCCCCGCCCCACCCAGGCCGGCGCCCGGCCTTTCCGCTGCTCGTACGTGGTAGCGCTCCCAGAAGGGCGGCGGGCGGTCACTGTTGCCATTCTGTGATGTGAAGCGGCATTGACGGTCCAAGGGGCTAGATCTAGCTTGGGTGGAAATCGATTTCCGAGCAATCGATTTCCACTCATGGAGGTCAAACACCCGTGGCACGTATCGGAGTGCTGAGCATCTCGGACGGACGTGACTTCGTCGCCCGCGATCTTGTGGGGCACATCAACGCCGCCACCACCGCCCTCGCGGAGGCGTTGAGCAAGGAGGGACACGAGGTGATCGTGGCCCCGGAGATCGTGGCGACCAACGAGCTGGCCACCTCGCAGGCGCGCCGGCTGGCGGATCAGCGGCCCGACCTGACGATCTTCAACTACGCGGTCTGGGCCTTCCCGCATTTCACCATGCTCGCCGCCGAGGCCACTCCGGGGCCGCTGCTGCTGATGGCCAACATCGACCCCGCCCAGCCGGGCATGGTCGGCATGCTGGCCGGCGGCGGCGGTCTCGACCAGATCGGCAGGGTGCACGCACGGGCCTGGGGCGACATCGAGGACCCCGTCGTGAAGAACCGCGTGCTGACCGAGGTGCGCGCCGCGCAGGCCGTCCGAGGGCTGCGCGGATCGACGTTCGGCCGGATCGGCGGCCGGCCCATGGGCATGTACACGGCCGTCGCCAACACCGACCAGTGGATGCGCACCTTCGGCGTGGACGTCGAGGAGATCGACCAGTGGGAGATCGTACGCCGCAGCGAGAACGCGTCCCAGACCCGTGTGAAGGAGGCTCGCGAATGGCTCGAGACCAAGGGCAACGTCCACTATGACGGCAAGCAGCTCACACCTGACCTGCTCGAACGGCAGATCCGTGCGTACTACGCGATGCGCGAGCTCATCGACGAGTGGAAGCTGGACTTCTCCGGCATCAAGGGCCAGCCCGAGCTGACCACCCACTTCTGCACGATGGACATCGCCGAGTCCTTCCTCAACGACCCCTACGACTGGGAGGGCCCGAAGGAGACGCACGTCTGCGCGACCGAGGCCGACATGGACGGCGCGCTGAGCATGCAGATCCTCAAGCTGCTGAGCGGCGACCCGGTCCTGTTCGCCGACGTGCGCCACTACCACGCCGACAAGGACGTGTGGGACCTGTGCAACTCCGGTCAGCACGCCACCTGGTACGCCGCCCGCTCCGACGACCCCGCGGAGAACCTGGCGAAGACGCACTTCTACCCCGAGGTGTTCTTCTTCCCCGCCGGCGGCGCCAGCGTGCACCACCTGGCCGCGCCCGGCGCCGCCACGTTCGCCCGGCTCACCCGCAGGGACGGCGCCTACCGCATGCACGTGATGCGCGGCGACTTCGAGCTGTACGACGACGCCACGAACGAGGCCATGGCCAGGCAGTCGACGTTCGAGTGGCCGCACGCGTTCACCAGGCTGCACGTGCCGGCCGCCGAGTTCCTCGGGCGGTTCGGCTCCAACCACATCCACGCGGTACCCGGCGACTACGTCGCCGAGCTGGAAGCGGTCTGTAAGCAGCTTGGGGTGGAGTTCGAGAGGTTCGGCGATGCGGCTTAAGACGACTCTGCTGGCGGCCGTCCTCGCGGCCGGGGCCTTGGCGGCACCCACGCAGGCGCAGCCGGCATCGGACAAGGGACCGGTCGGGTGGGACGTCTACCGGCAGCTCGACCGGCTGCCGGAGCTGCCGACCGGCGTGCAGACCAAGCAGTTCTCCAGTTTCGACCGCACGGCCGACAACAACGACGGGTTCGAGGGCACGTACTCCTGCCTGAGCACCTCCGGCCAGGGCTGCGTGCTCGCCGAGCACACCGGCGCCGGCGAGGTGCAGGCCATCTGGTTCACCAGGGACGGCGGCGACGTCAGGAAGACGGGCACGATCACCATCGAGCTGGACGGCCGCAAGGTCGTCGAGACGAGCCTGCAGGACCTGGTGAACGGCGAACTCGGCGCTCCGTTCGCCTATCCGCTCGTGGGCAACGCCGACCAGAGCTCGGGCGGCGTCTACGTCGAGGTGCCGATGCCGTACCGGGAGTCGATGCGCATCACGACCGAGCACAACCCGCTCTTCTACCACGTCTCCTACCGCACGTTCGCCGACGCCGAGGGCGTGCGCACGTTCGACCCGTCCGACAAGGCGCAGGACGTGATCGACCGGCTCAAGGCCGGCGGCGACCCCAAGCCCGCGCTCCCGGGCGCGCGCACGCACGACACCGCGATCGACCTCGCCCCCGGCAGGTCGGTACGGCTCGCCCGCACGCACGGCTCCGGCCTGCTGTCGCAGATCAGGCTGCGGCTGCCCCAGGCCGAGCAGGTCCTGCCCGAGACCGAGGCCGACGAGGGCCGGGCGTTCGGCAAGGGCGGCTCCAGCGAGTTCACGGTCACGATCGACCCTGAGAACGACGGGGTGCGGCTGACCCGGCGCATCGATCCGGCCATCGGCAAGCAGGTGGCCAAGGTGCTGGTGGACGGCCAGGAGGTGGCCCAGTGGCCGCCGAGCACGGTGGGCGCCTCGGGGATGTGGGCCGAGGAGTCCGTCGACCTGCCGGCGAACGCGACCAAGGGCAAGTCGCAGATCACGATCAAGAACGTGTTCCACTCGTCGGACCTCGACTACAACGAGTTCATCTATTGGGTGGACAGCGGCGGCGAGCGGACCGACACCGTGACCGACACCGTGGACGTGGGCGACGCCGCGGACGAGGCGGCGCACGACTACACGATCGTCGCGCAGACCTGGCAGGGCGAGCGGACCTTCGCCTTCCCGATGGAGGAGGACGAGCTCGCCAGGGTCAAGGCGACCCAGGAGGTGCTGCAGGGAGTGCGGTTGCGCATCGACTTCGACGGCGAGCGCACCGTGGACGCGCCGGTCGGCGAGTTCTTCGGCAGCGGGCACGCGATGATGCCGGTCAAGTCGCTGATGTACGCCGTCGACGCCGAGACGAGCACGATGTCGGCCTGGTGGCCGATGCCGTACGGGAAGGGCGCGACGGCCGAGCTCTACAACGGCACCGGCCGGGCGATCGAGGGAGAGGCGTCGGTCACGTCGGCCCACCGTCCCATGACACAAGATGTCGGTTATTTCGGGGCGCAGTCGCATGCCGGCGCCACCACGCCCGGCAAGAGCTGGACCTTCCTGCGCGCCACCGGCCAGGGCAAGTTCGTCGGGGTCAGTCACACCATGCGCGGGCCGACCAACCGCAACTACCTGGAGGGCGACGAGCGCGTCCACGTGGACGGCTCGCGCACCCCGCAGATCCACGGCACCGGCAGCGAGGACTTCTACCAGGCGGGCTGGTACTTCAACAGGGAGACCTTCAACACGCCCTTCCACGGCAATCCCGTGCACCTGGCCCCGGCCACCGGCTGCCCGGAGGAGGGCGACTGCACCAGCGCCTATCGGCTGATGATCGGCGACGCGGTGCCGTTCGGCAGCTCGATCACGTTCGACATCGAGCACGGCTGGACCAACAACGTCGAGGGCGTCTACTCCTCCACCGCCTACTGGTACGGCTCCGGCAGGGCGGCCACCAAGAGGACAGACGCCCTGACGGTCGGCGACCCGGCCAGCGAGCGGACCCACCGCTACACCGGCCAGGGCGAGGTCACCACGCTGGAGTCCGCGTTCGAGGGCGATCTGAAGAACGCCGACACGCTGAAGGCCACCGAGCGCGTCACCGAGGGCCCGGTCTCCTTCAGGCTGCGGATCGACCGCGGCAACAAGGGCGTCGAGCTGCGGCGCACGAGTGACCAGAGCCGCGCGGGCCAGCGCGCCGAGGTCACCGTCAACGGGCGCCGGCTGCCCGACTGGACGCAGCCGCTCGGCAACGAGAGCCGCAGGTGGCTGGAGGACACCTACCAGATCCCCGCGAGCGCGACCCGGGGCCGCGGCGAGATCACGGTCCAGCTCACGCCGAAGACGCCCTGGTCGGCTGCCTCCTACACCGCGTGGAGTGTGCGGTGACCGTTCTGACGATGCGGGCCATCGGCAAGTCCTTCCCCGGCGTGCGGGCCCTCGACGGGGTGTCGCTCACCGTGGCGGAGGGCGAGGTGGTGGCCCTCCTCGGAGAGAACGGCGCCGGCAAGTCGACGTTGATGAACATCCTGGCCGGCGTGTTCAAGGACTACGAGGGCGAGATCGAGATCGGCGGGCAGGTGGCGCACATCCACTCGCCCAAGGACGCGCGCCGGCACGGGGTCGCGATGATCCACCAGGAGCTCAACCTCGTGCCCGAGCTGTCCATCACGGACAACATCTTCCTCGGCAGGGAGCGCACGATCCTCGACAGGAAGAGCACGGAGGCGCGGAGCGCGGAGCTGCTGCGCGGTCTCGGCCTCGACCTGTCGCCGCGCCGGCTCATCAAGCAGTGCAAGATCGCCGAACGCCAGCTCATCGAGGTGGCCAAGGCGCTGTCGCAGAACGTCCGCGTCCTGGTCATGGACGAGCCGACCTCGGCACTGGCCGACGCGGAGGTGCGGCGGCTGTACGCGGTCATCCGCGACCTGACCGCGCGCGGCGTGGCCGTCATCTACATCTCGCACCGCCTCGAGGAGCTGGAGGAGATCGCCGACCGGGTGGTCGTGCTGCGTGACGGCACGTACGTCGGCGAGCGCTCGGAGGTGGACAGGGACGAGCTGATCCAGATGATGGTCGGCCGGCCGCTGGGCGAGATGTTCCCGCGGGCGGACGGCGGCGGGGCCGGCAAGGAGTTGCTGAAGGTCGAGGGGTTGTCGGTGCCGGGCGAGCCCGGCACCGGCCGCACCCCGCTGCGCGAGGTCTCCCTGTCCGTACGGGCGGGCGAGATCGTCGGCGTGGCCGGCCTGATGGGCGCGGGCCGCAGCGAGCTGCTGGAAACGATCTTCGGCGTACACCGGCCGGCCGCGGGCTCGATGAGCCTGGGCGGGCGGACGTACCGCCCGCGAAGCCCCAAGGGCGCGATCCGGCGCGGCGTCGCGCTCGTCGCCGAGGACCGCAAGGCGCAGAGCCTGGTGCTGGGCAACACCATCGCCTTCAACGCCGGCCTGCCCTCGCTCCGGCGGTTCCTGCGCTTCGGCATGGTGGACGCCCGCAGCGAGCAGGCGGCCGTCGAGCGGCAGGTGAACGAGCTGCGCGTCAAGGCGTCCGGCACCCGGTTCACCGTCGGGAACCTGTCCGGCGGCAACCAGCAGAAGGTCGTGCTGGCCAAATGGCTGCTGACGTCGCCGTCGCTGATCCTCATGGACGAGCCCACCCGCGGCATCGACGTGGGGGCCAAGGCGGAGATCCACGCGCTGATGTCCTCGCTGGCCGCCGGGGGCAAGGGCGTGCTGGTGGCCTCATCGGAGCTGCCCGAGCTGCTCGCCATGTGCGACCGGATCCTCGTGTTGTGCGAGGGCCGGATCACCGCGGAGTTCTCGCGGGAGGAGCACCCCACACAGGAGGCGATTCTCGAAGCCGCCATGGCACGACAAAAGGTGACGACCCTATGACGACCAAGACCGCGCCGCCCACGCCCGCGAAGCCGCCGGGTGAGAACCGGCTGCGGCGCACGTTCTCCGCCCTCGGCGCGGCGCAGGCCTACATCGGCCTGGTCCTGATCCTCGCGGTCGGTATCGCGACGAAGGGCGACATCTTTCTCAACGAGACGAACCTCACCAACGCCGTCGGCGCCTTCGCCTCGCGCGGCATCCTCGCCGTCGGCGTCACGCTGGTGATCCTGACCGGCGGTATCGACCTGTCCGTCGGCTCGCTGCTCGGCATCGCCTCGATGACGGCGGCGATGATGTTGTCGAAGCACTCGCTGGAACCGTGGCAGATCGTGCCGATCTGCATGGTGGTGGGCGCGTTCTTCGGCTTCCTGAACGGCGCGGGCACGGCCTGGCTGCGCATCCAGTCGTTCGTCATGACGCTGGCCATGTTGTCCGTCGTACGCGGCCTGGACCGGCAGGTCAGTGACAACGTCAGCGTCGGCACCCAGATTGCCGGGCCCGACGGGAAGCTGACGCCGCAGGCGGAGGCGTTCCAGCTGTTCGGCACGCCGGGGCACAACCTGTTCGACCGGATCTACTACCCGGTGCTGGCCTTCATCGTGGTCTGCGTGGTCTTCCACCTGATCCTGACGAAGACCCGGTTCGGCCGGCACGTGTACGCGGTCGGCGGCAACCCGACCGCGGCCCGCCTGTCCGGGGTCAACGTCACGGCGATCACGATCGCGGTGTTCACCCTGTCGGGCATGCTCGCCGGGTTCGCGGGGCCCATCGACGCCGCCTACAGCGCCTCGGCCGATCCTCAGGCCGGGCAGTCGTACGAGCTGGACGCCATCGCGGCCGCGGTCATCGGCGGGGCGTCGCTGGCGGGCGGCAAGGGGACCATCGCGGGCACGTTCGTCGGCGCCCTCATCCTGACGCTGCTGGACAACGTGCTGGGGCTCAACGCGGTCAGCGACAACTGGCAGCTCGTCATCAAGGGACTGATCGTCGTCGTGGCGGTGGTCCTGCAGCGTCCCGATCTCTTCAAGTTCTTCCGAGGAGGGTCTCGATCGTGAAGAAGGCCATCACCATCGCGCTGTGCGCGGTTCTCGCCGCGGCGTGCGCGTCGAAGGCGCCCGGCCCGTCCACGTCGGCGGACGGCGGTGAGAAGAAGAAGTTCGTCGTCGGCTACTCGCAGTCGAACAACGCCGAGCCGTACCGGGCGCAGCTCAACCTACAGCTGCAGCACTTTATGACGAAATATCCGGACATCGAGCTGCTGCCGATCGCCGACGCCAAGCAGTCGAGTGCCACGCAGGTCTCCCAGGTCCAGAACTTCATCACGCAGAAGGTCGACGCGCTCATCGTCTCCCCCACGGAGCCCGCGCCGCTGACGGCGGCCGTGGAGCAGGCGTGCCAGGCCAAGATCCCGGTCATCATCCTCGACCGCACGGTGAACACCGACTGCTACACCGCCTTCATCGGTGGCGACAACGTGCTCATCGGCAAGAAGGCGGGCGAGGAGGCGGTCAAGCTGCTGCCCGACGGCGGCAACGTCGTCGAGCTGCGCGGCATCATGTCCAACCAGCCGCAGATCGACCGCGACAAGGGCTTCCGCGAGGCCATCGCGGCCAACCCCAAGATCAAGATCATCGCTGACCGCGAGGGCAAGTGGCTGAAGGAACAGGCCACCCCGATCATGCAGCAGTGGCTGGCCCAGCACGAGAAGATCGACCTCGTGTACGGGCACAACGACCCCATGGCACTCGGCGCCTACCTGGCGGCCCAGGCCGCGGGCAAGGCCGAGCAGATCACGTTCATCGGCATCGACGGCCTGGCCATCCCCGACGGCGGCATCCGCGCCGTGCAGCTCGGCCAGCTCTCGGCCACGTTCATCTACCCGACGGGCGCGGAGGAGGCCGCCGAGACCGTCAACAAGATCCTCCACGGCCACCAGGTGGACAAGAACCAGGTGCTCGGCACGACGCAGGTCACCAAGGACAACGCGGCCGAGCTCTACAAGAAGTACGACCTGTCCGGGCAGGGCTGATGTTCCTCGGCATCGACATCGGCACCGCGAGCTCCAAAGGCGTGCTGGTGGCGCCCGACGGGACGGTGGTGGCCACGGCGGTGCGCCGGCACCGCACCGCCACGCCCCGGCCCGGCTGGTTCGAGCACGACGCGGACGAGGTCTGGTGGGCCGACTTCCTGGCCATCGCCGGGGAGCTGGCCCGTCCTGACGTCGCCGCGGTCGGGCTCAGCGGCATCGGACCGTGCGTGCTGCCCTGCGACGCCGACGGCACGCCGCTGCGCCCGGCCATCCTGTACGGCGTGGACACCCGCGCCACCGCCGAGATCGCCGCCCAGACCGAGCGGTACGGCGAGGCCGCGATCATGGACAGGTGCGGGTCGCCACTCACCTCGCAGGCGGCCGGGCCGAAGCTGGAATGGCTGCGGGCCCACGAACCCGGCGTGTGGGAGCGCACCCGGCGCGTGTTCATGGCGCACTCCTGGCTGGCATACCGGCTGACCGGCGCGTACGTGCTCGACCACCACACGGCCAGCCAGTGCACGCCCCTCTACGACACCCGCGCCCACACGTGGATCACCGAGTGGGCGTCCGGCATCGCGCCAGGGCTGGAGCTGCCCGCGCTCGCGTGGAGCGGCGAGGTCGCGGGCACGGTCACGGCCGCCGCCGCGGCCGGCACAGGGCTGCCCGCCGGGATCCCGGTGATCGCCGGGACCATCGACGCCTGGGCGGAGGCCCGCAGCGCTGGCGTCACCGCGCCGGGCGACGTCATGCTGATGTACGGGACCACCATGTTCCTCGTCGAGGTGCTAGCCGCGCGGGCCGCCTCGCCGCGGTTGTGGAGCACCGCCGGGATCGCGCCGGGGACGTACAACCTGGCGGCGGGGATGGCCACCTCGGGGGCGATCACCGAGTGGCTGCGCGACCTGACCGGCGCGTCGTTCGAGGAGCTCACCGCCGAGGCCGCCGCCGCCGGGCGTGGCGCGGAGGGGCTGCTCATGTTGCCGTACTTCGCCGGGGAGCGCACGCCGCTCTTCGACCCGGACGCGCGCGGCACCCTCATCGGGATGACCCTGCGGCACGGGCGCGGCCACCTCTACCGGGCGGCTCTGGAGGCCACGGCCTTCGGCGTGCGGCACAACCTGGAGGCCATGCGGGCCGCGGGCGGCGCGGGCAAGCGGCTGGTGGCGGTCGGCGGCGGCACGCGGGGCGGGTTGTGGACCCGGATCGTGTCGGACGTGCTGCAACAGCCGCAGGTGCTGCCCGCGCACACGGTCGGCGCCGCGTACGGCGACGCCATGCTGGCCGCCCAGGCGTGCGGCGTGACGAGCGAGGGCTGGAACCCGCCCGTCGCCACCGTCGAGCCCGACGCGGGCGCGGCCGACGACTACGACCGGCTCTACCACCTCTACCGCGACCTCTACCGGTCGACGCGCCACATCGCCCACGCGCTCGCGTGAGAGGACCCTCAGCCGGACACGAGCAGCTTCTCGATGCGCTCGGCGGCGGCCACGACGATGTCGCCGTATTGGTGGCCGGGCCCTTCCGGGGCGACCCTCGACAGCGGGGCGGACAGGCAGAGGGCCGCCACCACCTCGTCGTTGAACCGGACGGGCGCGCTGACCGAGCTCAGCCCCACCATGCGCTCGGAAACGCTCTCGAGCCAGCGCCGCTCGGGACGCGCGGGATCCGGCGGGTCACCGGCCTCCAGGATGCGCGCCGCCGAGCCGCGCGCGGTCAGCGGCAGGCGCGAGCCGACGGGCAGGGAGGCGCGCAGCTCGGCCTCGGACTCCGCGCTGGCCACGCAGAGCCGGTGATCGCCGCGCCGCACCCAGATGGCCGCCGTCTCCCCCGTGCGCGCCCGCAGGTCGTCGAGCACGGGGCCGGAGACCGTGATCAAGCTTGAGGAGGTGAAGCGACGCCCGACGTGGTAGCGCCCCTGGTGGTCGCGGCGCAGCAGCCCGTGCTTGACCATGGACGCGGCCAGCCGCTGCGCGGTCGGGACGGACAGGCCGAGGTGGCGGGCCAGCTCGGTGGCGCCCATCGGGGCACGCTCGACGGTGTCGAGGATGGCGACCGCCCGGTCGATCACCCCGACCCCCGTGACCAGGTTTCCCTGCTCCTCATCCCTCACGGCACGACCTTAGCTCCGCCGGGCGAGCCGCGCCACGACACTTGTCGGTTCTTGATCTCCATGAGCGGCACCCCTTCAGGTCGCCTAACCCTGGGCCGGCTGGTCCGACGGCAGGCGGGCGAGCGCGACGATCCGTTCCAGCGCCGCCGCGTGCCGCCGGAACGCCTGCAGGCCCTCCGAGGTGAGCCGCACGTACGTGCGCCGCCCTCGCTTCTCCTGGCCCTTGCGCACCGCGACGTATCCGGCCGCGGCCAGCGCCGAGACCTGTTTCGACAGCGCCGAGTCGCTGGTCTCGACCGAGTCCCTGAGGAAGCCGAACTCCACCCAGTCAGCCGGCGCCAGCAGCGCCACGATGGACAACCGCGCGGGAACGTGCAGGAATTCGTCGAACTGCGGATCCATCAGCCACGCCCGCCGCCCAGTTCGATGGTCGCTTTCGTGATCCGGCGATTGACGGGGGTCGACGCGACGTACGCCACGGCCATCACCGCGGCGGCCACCGTCCCCTGCGACAGCAGCCCCTCCGAGGGCAGGCCGAACAGCGCCCAGACGACGAACCGCGCGATGCCGTAGATCATGATGAGCACGGCGATCAGGCCGAGGTGGTGCACCACGTCCTGGACGGTGACCTTTCTGCGGACGGGCGCCCGGTGCTCGCGCACGATGCCCACTCCGGCGTACAGGAACAACCCGAGCCCGTTGGCGACGGCGCTCCACGGGCGCTGGAGTTCGCCCGACGCGAAGGCGGCGAAGAGTCCGAGTGCCGCGACGAGCACGTAGGGCAGGGCGAAGCTCCGGCGGAGGATCTCGTCGCGCGTCCTGTCCTGGTGGCGGTGGATGTCGTCGAGCGAGGATTGGGCGTTCTGAGCGTTCACAGGTTCTCCCCCGTCGGCGTTCTGCTTTCCTCAGAGGAAAGTAGCATGTACTTTCCTCCGAGGAAAGTAATGGGCGGGCCCCGCCGGGACTAGCGCCAGGTGATGTCGGAGGAGGAGTAGAGGCAGTTCACGCCGTCGGCTCCCTCGCCGATCTTCTCCGGCTCGTCGCCCTTCGGGACGCCCCGGTACTTCTCGCAGATCGTGGTGTCGCCGTACACCGTGATCCTGCTGAAGCGGGCCGTGTCGCCCCAGTTCGTGTTGATGCCGGCCAGCACGTCGGTGGAGCGGGCGGTGACGCCGTCCATGACCACGTGGCGCTGGTAGGAGCTGGAGCAGTTGCCGCAGGCGCGATAGAGCTTGCCCGCGTTGTGCACCTGGAAGTTCCTGATGGTCAGCGTCCCGGCGCCGTTGTGCTGGAACACCTTGTCGGAGGCGGCCTTGGCGCCGCCGCCGTCCACCAGGTAGGCGGCCGACGAGCTGGACGACCTGAACGTCGCGGCGTCCTCGCCGACGTCGTTCCACCACACGTTGCGGATCGTGCACGAGCCCTCGCAGTGGATGCCGTCGCCGGCGGGGGCGTCGATGATGACGTTCTGGATGGTGCCGCCGTTGTCCACGACGAACATCGGGTCCTGGCTCTCCCCCTGGCCGCCGTCGCCGATGCCGTAATAGCGCTTCATGCCGCCGTCGAAGAACGTGCCGACGTCACGGGTCTCGGTGATGTGCACGCTGCCGGTGTCGGAAGGCCACTGGCCGCTGCCGTCGCCGCCCCCTCCGCCGCCGCTGCCCATCTTGACGAGCTGCCACTGCTGGTTGGCGCCGCCGAGGTCGTCCCACTGGGAGATCCTGGCGCCGTCACCGGTGCCCCACTCCCAGACCTCCAGCGCCATGCCGCTGTTGCGGTTGATCAGCCGGACGTGGCCGCCGTCGGAGTCGGCCAGGCGGAACTGCTGGTTGGCGGCGTTCAGGTCGGCCCACTGGACGATCTCCGCGCCGCCCTCGGCTGACCACTCGTAGACGTCCAGCACCTTGCCGCTCAGGCGGGACTTGAGCCGGTAGTAGCCGTCGCCCGAGCTGACGAACTGCCACTGCTGCTGGTTTCCGTCGTTGCGGGACCACTGCACGATCGGCGCGCCGTCGCTGGTCGCGAAGTCGTACAGGTCGAGGGCCTTGCCGCTGTGCCGGTTGACCAGCACGTACCACGCGTTGGTGTCGACGCTGGCCGCCTGCACCGGGAGCGGCGTCACGGCGATGGCGCCCAGCGTGGCCGTCAGCACGGCCGTCAGCACGGCGGCGAGGGTCGCCGGTAGCCGGCGCCATCGTCCGGAACGAGGTTCACGTGTCAAGGTCGTCCTCCTTGCCCTTCTCGTGGTAAGCGCTTTCCCAATGGGTGCGACGCTGCCGGGATAGCCGAGTTCGTGGGGAGATCCCGCCTTGCTCGAAGGCCGGTTGCCGCTGTTCGAGCTTTGATCGCACGCGCGAGGGCCACCGTCAACCGGCCCTCAGAAGCACGCCCGCCGACCTGCGGGTTTCCGCGGTGAAACTTTCATCCGCCGGGCCCGGCGGGATTGTCGGCCGCGCCGCGTAGGGTGCCGCCATGGCTAGCTCATCGGACGGCTGGCCGTCATCGGCACCTACCGCGACGCGGAGATCGACGAGCCGCTCAGCCTGCGCCTGGAGGCCAAGGCCACCGCGGTGGGGCTGCGAGGGCTCGATCGGGAGAGCATCGCCCGGCTGGTGGAGCGCACGACCGGGTTCTCCCCTGGTGAGGGCCTGGTGACGGAGATCCACCGGCGCACGGGCGGCAACCCGTTCTTCGTGGAGCAAGACCGCCCGGCTAGGGCAAGGCGGCACCCCGCTCACCACGATCCCGCGGGGGTGGGCGCCGCGGTGCGGCGGCGGCTCTCGCGTCTGCCGGGCCCGGTGCTGGCGCAGCGCGCGCATGAATGCCTGGCGCATGGCCGCGGTGCTGGGCCGCGGGTCCACCGAGCCGACCCTGACGGCCGCCCTGGACGGTTCCCGGCCGGGTCTCGCGGCCGACTCTTCCTCGCTCGCAGAAACAACGAACCCGCCGCACGGCCCGACACGACCGCACGCGACCAGCCCACCGCTCGGCCGAACGCCGCTCGACGCAGCGAACCCACCCGACCAAACACCGCGGGACACAGCGGACCCACCGCCCGGCCGGTCGGGCGTGCGCGGCGATCGTCCCGATCCAAAGGTGCTGGCGCAGGGACGGGACGCCATGTTAATCCAACTGGCCCACCTCTACCCGGCGTTCGTGATCTGGCTGGCGACGGCCTCGATCGCGGGCGTGGCCGTGGTGACCGCCGGGCCGGCAACGCCGTCCGCCTGCGGCTCCGGCCAGGACCGTCCGTTACGCCGTGATGTCCGCCCCCGTCAGATAGTGCTGCACCACCGGCCCGATCTCCCGCACCAGGGTCTCGGTGTCCGCGTCGGCCATCGGCGGGAACCGCAGGACGTAGCGGGTGAGCGCCAGCCCCAGCAGTTGCGTGCTGACCAGCCCCGCCCGGTGCGCCGCACCGTCGGCCCCGGTCAGCCGGGCCACCAGCGCGGCGATCTGGCCGGCGAACACCTCCCGCATGCGCTCGGCCGCCATGGGGTTCGTGCTGGCCGAACGGAGCAGCAGGATCAGCACGTCGTCGGACAGGTCGCCCTCCCAGCGCACCAGGAAGTGGCGTACGAGCAGCTCGCCCAGCCGGTCGAGCGGCGGCTCCTCGACCTGGTCGAGCCGCAGGTCGACGTCCACGGCGGCGCTGAACAGCCCGGCCTTGCTCCCGTAGTAGCGCATGACCATCGACGGGTCGACGCCCACCCGCGCGGCGACGGCCCTGATCGTCATGCCCTCGAAGCCCTGCTCGATGAGCAGTTTCCTGGCGGCCGAGAGGATGGAGGTCCGTGTGGCAGCCGATCTCTCGGTGAAAGCCATGACAACGATTGTAGGCCAACACTTGTTCCACGATGGCCAAGGCGTACGATTTCCCGGCATCTGCCGTCCTGAGCCAGCGGATGGCGGCCGGAGGCCGACGACAAGCCGGTTTCGACCAGAGCCCTCCGCATACGAACCGCTTCATAGAGTAATTGTATGATAACTGAACGTGAGCACTAAAGAGACAGAGATATCCGTTCCATACGCATTGCAAGAGCGATGCGGAGAACGTCCCACAACCTATCCCGAGATCCCGCACCAGCAGCTCGACCAGATCGCGCCGGTGGAGTTGCAGGAGGAGTTGTGGCGGCGGATGGCCGGGCTCGGCCACGTACGCACCGGCGCCAGCGTCGTCTCCCTGCCGGAGACCCGCGCGCTGCACCTGGCCCCCGAGCAGGCGCTCGGGCCCGGCACGGCGTTCGTCCGGGACAGCACCGAGTTCGCCCACCTGCACGGGGTGTTCGACGGGAGCCTGCACCTGCTGCTGCCCGAGCGGGACGCCGCCGAGGCCGTGGCACGAGGGTGGGGGGAGTTCCATCCGCTGGTCCTCCAAGGCCGCTGCCCGCCCACTCTGATCATGGTGTACGGCCCGCGCGACGACGACGAGCTGGAGACAGTGTGGGAGCTGGTGCGCCGCAGCCACGCCTTCGCCTCCGGCCAGATCCTCTGACCGGAGGCGATGGGGACGTCAGGCGAGCACGGGGAAGTTGGCGCGCAGCACGTTGTGCGGGTCGCGGGCCCGCTTGATCTGCCGCAACCGGCCGGCCGCCTCCTCGGTGAAGGCATCCGCGGCCCGCTCCCCCGGCGCCAGCAACGTGTACGGCTTACGCCCGCTGACGTCCAATTCCCCGGCGTACCACCCCTGCTTGGCGCCCACCGCCGCCACCAGATCGGAGGTGGGCGCGATCCCGAACAGGTAGAGCAGGTACGGCTCCGCGAGCGGCCCGCTGGGCCCGGCGCCGGGCCGCCGCCTGGCGAGCGCGCCGCCGAGGTGCCTGATCTGGACGGCGGCCAGCGGCTCGATCGGGCTGTCCAGCAACGTCACCGCCGCCGCGTCGTCCAGACCGGTCAGCAACTCGGCCCGGGAGCGCCCGGGCGCCGGGTCGGTGGGATCGGCGGTGATGTCGCCGAGGTCGGCCACGGCGACCGTGCCGCGCTTGTCGGCGATCACCTCGTCGATCCTGCCGAGGCGGCCGAGCAGCGCCCGCCCCTCGTCCTCCGTGCCGAGGAAGGCGAGGTCGAGCGCCACCATGGGCGGCGCCTGCGGGAACCGCACCCGGTTGAACCAGAGGGTCAGCTCGTCAGGGGCCTCGGCGGTGAGCTCGCGGAAGGCCTCGAACACCTCATGAGAGCGGTGTCCCGGCCACAGGATCCGCCCGCCGTACAAGGCGGGCGCCGGATGCAGCTCGAACTCGATCGCCGTCACGACCGCGAAGTCGCCGCCGCCGCCGCGCAGCGCCCAGAACAGGTCAGGGTCGGAGTCCGCGCTCACCCTGGCCGGCTCGCCGTCCGCGCCGATGACGTCGAAGGCCCGCACGCTGTCGGCGGCGAAGCCGTGCTTGCGGCTGAACCAGCTCAGACCCCCGCCCAGGGTGTAACCCGTCACGCTCACCACCGGGCTGCTGCCGGCCAGGCCGGTCAGGCCGTGCTTGCCGGCCGCCGTCAGCACCTCGCCCCACCTGACCCCGGCGCCCGCCCGGGCCAGCCGCTCCTCCGGGCGCACCTCGACCCCGCCCAGCCGGCCGGTGCGCAGCAGGATGACGCCCTCGGTGTCGCCCGAGGCGCCGTGCCCGCTCGGCTGCGCGCTCACCGACAGCCCGGCCTTGCCCGCGTACCGCACCACGGCCGCCACGTCGCCGGCGTCGCGTGCCTCGACGACGGCGGCCACGGGTTGGTCCACGGACAGGTTCCAGGCTTTCGAGGCCCGCTCGAATCCGTCGTCGCCGGGCAGCAGCACCCGGCCGTCCACCACGCTGCGCATATCGGCGTTCGTCATGATGTCTCCTCCAACGACCACCTCCCGGTCCTGCCGGGGTCACCGCAATGACGAGCGGTGCGGAGGAAACGTGACCGGTCGAAAGCAGGAATCCGCCGGAGCGGTCGGACGTCTCATCCGAAGCCGGCCCGGCCGCCGCCTGGGTCGTCGTGGCCGGTCGGATCCGGGCGGCGGGTCAGTCCGGACGTTCGCCGAGCCCGCGCAGCGCGTCGTGAGCGGCGCAGATCCAGTGCGGCGCCCCGGCCCTGGCGGCCAGCGCGGCCGCCCGCCGGTGGTGCTCCGCGGCCGCGCCGGGCCGCCCGAGCCCGCCCGCCAGACGGCCGAGGAAGTGCGCCACGGGGCCGAGCGTGAGCAGGCCGCTGCCGGCTCCGGCGAGCTCTCCCTCGGCGGGGAGCAGCCGGGCGTAGAGACGTTCCATCGCGGGCCTGTCGCCGGCCTCGATCGCGGCGACGGCGTGCAGGCAGCTCCTGGCCTCGAAGAGCAGGTCGCGCGGGGAGCCGGGGATGGCGCGCGCGGCGGCGGTCGCCTGGTCGCGCTCGCCCCGGGCGAGCAGGGCCAGCGGCCGGGCCCAGCTCTCGTACGGCCCGTGATCGGCCGCGCTCACACCGGCCGGCGTGGTGGTGGAGGCGTCCAGGCAGAGCAGGGCGAGCGGGAGGATGCCCGCCTCCATGCCGGGCATCCCCGCACCCGCGAGCCGGGTCGCCGCCGTGCGGTAGGCGGTGCGCGCCTCGTCCCGGCGACCGGTCACCGCGAGCCGGAGCGCGGCGTACCAGGCGGTGAACACGCCGACGAGCGGCAGGTCGTGGCGGTCGGCGAGCCGGCCGGCCGCGGCGGCGTGCCGATCCGCGGCCTCCAGGTCGGCGAGCGCGGCGCTGGACTGGACGAGGATCAAGTGCCCCAGCACCTCGAACGTCACCAGGCCGTCGTGGCGGGCGGCCAAATCGACGAGTTCCTCGCCGAACGCGGCACGTTGCGGGGCGAGACCCGCCCGCTGGAAGCTCTGCAGGTAGCGGCCGTTGAGCGCGCACGCCAGCAGCACGGGGTCACCCAGCCTACGAGCGATCCCCTCGGCCTCCCGCGCCGCCTGGTCTCCCCGCGGTCCCGGGTCGGCCCGGCGTTCCATCGCCACAGTGACCAGCAGGCGGGCGCGCTCGGCGTCATCGCCGGGCGAAAGGGCGGCCAGCGTGCGTTCGGCGGCCGCGACGAGGCGGGCGGACAGGGCCTCGTCGTCGTTGGCCGTCCAGATCGCGGGCACGTCGAACGCGCCGATCACGCGCGCGGCCGGCAAGGGATCCCCGAGTTCCGCCGCCGCTCCGGCCGCCTCCGCACGGTGCCGCCTGGCCTCCTGCAGGTCACCGGTCACCGCCAGCGCCCGCACCATCCCCATGACCGCCTCCAACCGCTCCCGGGCGCCGCTGTCGTGCTGAGGAGCCCCGCCGTCCGCGCAGTCCAGAGCTTTGATCGTTTCCCGCCACAGCCGGGCAGCCTCGCGCGGCGCGAACCGGTGCTCCGCGCGCATGGCGGCGGCGCGTGTGTAGTGCGCGGTCCGGGTCGGGGCGGCACGGCCTCCGGCGCGCAGCAGGTGGTGGGCGATGGCCTCCACGTCCCCGGGGCTCATCCGCTCGACGATCCCGGCGACGGCGGCATGCCATCGGGCCCGGCGCGGGCTCGCGAGGTCGCTATACAGCGTCTCCTGCACCAGGGCGTGGGCGAAACGCAGGCGGTCGGCGTCGCCATCCACGAGGAATCCGGCGCGCAGGCCCTCCTCGACGGATTCGAGGACGAGGTCCTCGTCGCCGGCGAGCCCGATCAGCACGTCGAGGCGGGGCTCGCTGCCGACGACGGCGGCCTGGCGCAGGTGGGTGCGCGCGGTCTCGGAGAGCGCGGCCAGACGGTGTCGGATGACGTCGCGCACGCCTGCGGGCACGGTGTGCAGGGCCGCGTCGCCGTCGCTCTCCCAGACCCGGGTCAGTTCCCGTACGAAGAACGGGTTGCCCCCGCTGCGCGTGTGGATCGTGCGCGTGCTCTCCACCGTGGGCTCGCGGCGGGCGACGGCGCGCACCAGCTCGCGCACCTGGGACTCGGTGAGGCCGCCCAGATAGATCCTGGCGGGCTCGGCTCGGGCGGCGCGGCCCAGCGTCTCCGCCAGTCCGGCGGAGATCTCGGTCGAGCGGTAGGTGCCGACGATCAGTACGGGGCCGACATCCAGGTCGGTGGCCAGCGCGGTCAGGAGGGCGAGGGTCTCCTCGTCCGCCCAGTGCAGGTCGTCGAAGACCAGCAGGGCAGGACCGTTCGCGGAGACGGCCGCCAGGTGGGCGCCGATCGCCCGCTGCCGCCGGAACCGCGCCGTGACGGGATCCTCCTCGGCGACCTCGTCAGCCCGATCCTCGGCCGTGGGCGCACGGACGCCGCCGGGGACGGACGCCGTCGCGGTCTCCCCTTCCGAGGCGTCTTCGGCGTGGAAGGGCAGGTGGGCGCGCATCTGTGTCCACGGCCAGGCTGCCGGTGCGCCCGGCGGTTCCGGGCTCGCGCCCCACGCGATGGCCCATCCTGCCTGCTCAAGGCGCCGGGTGAGCGTTCTTGCCAGGACGGTCTTGCCCGCGCCCGCCTCCCCCGACACCAGCGCGAGGCCCGCCCGGCCCGCAGCCGCGGCGGTCGCCGCCGCCCGCTCCAGCTCGGCCAGCTCACGAGCACGCCCCACGAACGGGTGCCCGGCCACACCTTGAT